>CANHXZ010000063.1 GCA_947464785.1 Flavobacteriales bacterium
TACCAACAATCCGCTGGTGTTCTTGTCTATTCGGTGCACCAATCCCGGGCGATCGCGGTCGGACGTAAAGGGCAGTTCCTGAAAAAGGTGCATCAAACCGTTGACCAAAGTCCCCGAATAATGCCCGTACGCCGGGTGCACCACCATGCCGGCTGGCTTGTTCACCACCACAAAATCCGCATCCTGGTACACCACCTCCAAATTCAGATCCTCAGGTAGCAATTCAATTTCGCGCGGCGGACGGGACAGCACCACCGCCACGGTTTGGCCCGGCAGCATGCGGTGGTTGCTCTTGACGGGTTTCCCGTCCACCCGAATCGCGCCGGCCTCAGCGGCTTGCTGCACCTTGTTGCGCGAAACACCGTTCAAAAAATTGAACAAAAACTTGTCTACCCGCAGCGGACGCTGGCCGGCCTCCGCCGTAAAGCGAAAGTGCTCAAAAAGTTCTTCCTCCTCTTCGCCCTCCGCTGCAGCATCATCAGCTGCTCCCTGCGGGTCGACGGTTCCCATCGTTTGGGCTGTTTGGGAGGTGGTTGGAACGGAGGAAGGATCAACCGACTCGTGGTCGTTCGATGAAAAATCGGGGGTTGGGGTCATGGGATTCGATTCCAGCGCGCGGTAAAAATTCCCGTGGCGGTGCGCAAACGCAGGGTATACAGTCCGGAGGACCACTGGGCCGTTGCCAGTTCCGGCACGTAGGGTCCGGAAAAAACGACGCGGCCTTGAGCGTCAAAAACTTCTAGTTGGTGCAAATCACGCGCAGCGATGCCGGGTGCTTCCACCCGCAGCCAATCGCGGCCGGGATTGGGGTACAAGCGCAACGCGCCCAACGGCGCCGGCCGCTCCGCAACTTGCAAATCCAACGGTAACTGATTCAAGAACGGACGAAGACGCAACCGACCCTGGTACAACGAGGTATACCAAATGCCCGGCTCGCCGTACACATTCGGCACCAAAGGCGGCGAATTGACGTCGTACCCTACGTGCATGGGCGCCGTGCCTTCCTGCTGCCAGCCCAAGAAGACCGTATTCGGGAGCACCAAGCCCACCGTGTCCAAAATGTAATGCACCAAAACATCGGGACCCCAGCTGTAGTCCGGCGTATACACGGAATCCGACCGATAGATAAGTGCCCCGGGTTGGGTGTTGTTCGCGGCCCACACGCAAATGCGAAATCCTTGCTGCGTGGCGTCCACGCCCGCAGGTACAAAAGCCAAATCAATTCCCCGGAGGGTGTCTCCGCCGCGGTACATTGGGGTGTACATGGCCACCGTGCCGCCGTTGACGTTTTGCACGCCATACGCCCGTTCGGAGGAACCGTCGTCCCAACCGTAGCGGTTTTCAAAGCGCTGCCGGTAGTGCAGGGAATCGTTCGAAAGTATGCCCACGTTCTCGCCGTCGAACCAAATGGTGGACGCCAGCGTGTAGGGCTCGTTGGCTGGAGTTCCCGCCGGCTGCGGCGAAAACTGATACTTTTCGTTGGTGTTGTGGATCAAATTGGACACCACCGGAACCACCAAACGCTTAAATAGGGTGTCCGCACCGCGCGTCACCACCTGTTTTCCCAAATTCAAACTCCAACCGCCCACCGGGATGGGGCCATTTCTGCGGTACTCCAACTCGTATTCTTGGTCCGCCACCGGGTAAAACGGTATCCAGTAAGGCACTTCCGTGTAGTCGGTGAGCAACGTCGGATGCGCCAGCGTCCAAGCGGGATCCTCCAATACCGAGTCCGCCGCAGTTCGATTGGCCCCCAAAAAGACGTGGTCTACCAACCAATGATCAAAGGCGCCGCCGCGCGCTCCGCGCGCGGCCAACCGAAACCGAAATCCGTTTTGACCCGCCCACGGCGCAGCTACCGGCACCGCGGCCCAACGCCACCGCTCCGGATCTCCCCCGCCCGCTCGGCTCCACACCACAGCCCAAGAACTGTCTGCCGGATTCCAAAAATCCACCCGAAGCGAATCGTCGGGCTCCGTGGGATCGCCCAAACCGCCGGTCTGAAAAAGAAAAGTCAAGACCACGTTGTTCCGCGTCCGCAAATCCAAAAAAGGCGACGTCAATACGTCCGTCAGCGAATCAGAACCCAAAGAACCCGTCTTGTAGGCGCGGCCGTAGGCATTGATGCCGTCGAACACCGCCTGGCCCACACTGCGGGCCTCAACCGCCCACGTAGAGGCTACTTGAACTTTTTGGTCCGCCCATTTCCACGAGGCGTTGCTGGAAAAATCATCCGAAAAAGGCAACGACAACGTGTCTGTGGACAGCGTCTTGGCCGCACGAACACCGGAGGCCGTGCCGCGCACAACCGAACGTTCAACCGCAGGAAGCCCAACGGGCATGAGCAACTGCTCCACCGGCTGAGCAGACAAACCAGCGGTCAACAAAACCCAGCATCCCAACGTGCTGCCTACCACTATTCTCAAAAGACGGCTCCTCATTTTTTCTCCAACCACAAATCAACAGACTCCCCGGCGCGCACGGACGCTCCCGCCGCGGGATCTTGGCGGTAAACACGTGCGCCGGTGGTGTCCTGGTTGGGAAGATCCACCACGCCCGTCACTAAATTGATTTCTGCCAGGAACAACTCCAATTGATCCAAAGACAAACCCAACAAATCCGGCATGCTGAACTCCCCGGCACCCACGCCGCCGCTCACCACCAAATCAACAACGCTGCCGTAGGGCAATTTGGTATCCGGTGCCAAGGTCTTTCCGCGGGATTGAACCGCCAGCACCACATCCGTAGAAACATCCGGCTGGCGCGTAACGGTACCCACTGAAAATCCTTTGGAGGTTAAATCATACGTGGCCCGAGCCAACGACTTGTCCAATACACCGGGCACCAGCACCAAGGCCGGTCGCGACCGATTCAACGTCAATTTGATGACCCTTCCGCCTTTTACCGCGGTACCGGGCCTTGGGTACTGATCCAAGACCGCCCCGGGCGAAACTTTCTGAGAATACGAAGTGGAATCCATAACCTCGCCTTCCAGACCGGCCGCATCCAAGGCTTCCAGCGCCTGGTCCAACGGCAGGTACGAGACGTCCGGAACGGCCGTCAGCCTTCCGTGACCGGTGGACAGCTTCAGCATCCAATTCAATCCCGTCGCTACCAACACCGCCAAAACCAAGGCAACCACGGCGTTGGCCACAAAGGTTTTGCTCTTAAAAAAGCCGCTCCATCGCATGCATCAAAGATACCTATCTTTGGCCTATGCAGCGCTACCGCATTGGCGTCCTCATGGGCGGAAGTTCCAGCGAGGTCCAGATCTCCTTACAAAGTGGCCAGGCCGTTTACGAACACCTGGACCGATCCCTTTTTGAACCCTATCGAATCCACATTCTGCCCGACGGTTGGCACGTTTTGGACGACGAAGGGCGTTCGCACGAAGTGGACCGAAACGACTTTTCCTGCCGCATGGACGGCCAAAAAGTTCAGTTCGACGCCTTGTTCAACGCCATCCACGGCAAGCCCGGTGAAGACGGCACCCTGCAAGGGTACCTGGAGCTCCTGGGCATTCCCTACACCGGGTGCGCCCCCTTGGAAATGGCCTTGACGTTTGACAAAGCAGCGTGCAACGTGCAGGCAGCGGCCTTGGGCGTTCCCACGGCCCCATCCGTCCACACCGACGCCACCGCAGACCCCGCCACCGTGCGCCAGCAATGCACCGACCGCGGACTGCGCCTGCCCGTCTTCGTAAAACCCACGCGCAGCGGCTCCTCCTTTGGCGTCACCAAAGTCAACCGCTGGGACGACCTGCCCGCCGCGCTGGCCGAGGCCGGTAAAGAAAGTCCTTTTGCCTTGGTAGAACAAGGCGTGCTCGGCACCGAAGTGGGTTGCGGCGTGGCCCGGCTCAACGGCCAAACCACCGTCCTGGAAATCACCGAAATCGTTTCCGAAAACGAATTTTTCGATTACGAAGCCAAGTACCAAGGCGCTTCCCAAGAGATCACGCCGGCCCGCTTGTCCAAAGCAACCGCCGAAGAAATTCATGCCCTGGCCCACCGCCTCTACGCGGGCATGCACCTGCGCGGCGTCATTCGGTGCGACTTTATTGTGGACCAAAGTACCGGCCGCCCCACCCTCATTGAAATCAATTCGGTCCCCGGCTTGGGACCGGCAAGCATTGTTCCGCAGCAAGTACTTGCCAGCGGACGCACCCTCACGGACTTTTTCACTTTGTTGTTGCACGAAACCCTTCGCGATGCCCAAAACCGCGCTTTTTCCCGGGTCCTTTGACCCCTTTACGCTGGGCCACGAGGACATCGTGCGCCGCGCCCTGCCCTTGTTCGACGAATTGTACATCGGCATCGGCGAAAACCAAGACAAACGCTACCAGTTCACCCTGGAAGAACGCGTTCGCATGGTGGAATCTTTCTACGCCGACGAACCCCGCATCCACGTGGTTCCCTACCGCGGTTTAACCGTTGACTTTGCCCGCCAACTGGGGGTGGACTTCCTGCTGCGCGGCATCCGGAATCCGTCGGACTTTGAATTCGAAAAAGCCATCGCCCAAGCCAACCGGCCATTGGTTCCGGAATTGGACACCGTCTTTCTCCTGACCACGGCCCGGTACGCCTACATTTCCTCGTCCATTGTGCGGGACGTGCTGCGCCACCACGGAGACGCGTCGGTCTTTTTGCCCGACGGACTTCAACTGCCGTAAAGCGCCAAAAAACCGATTATACCGCTCAGTCGCGCTGGGATGCTCCCGCCCGGTATGCGGCCTCTTCCACTTCCCGCAGGGTGGTGTAGGTAGTCCCCGCCAAAAAGTGGCAATCGTCCTGGGGAATCCACTCCGCACGAGAAATTCCTTCGGACTTCTGGGGGGTCAACGCCGGCGTTCCGGCCACGCGCATCAAAAACCAGTGGGTGGTTTTGGTAGCGGTTGCGTCGTCCAACGGATAGGAATGAACCGTTTCGCACAACGCAGAAACCAGCTCTACCCCGGTCAATCCGCACTCCTCTTCTACCTCACGCACAGCACATTCGGAGATGCTTTCGCCCGCCTCCAGCTTGCCCTTGGGCAAGTCCCACTGCCCCATTCGGTGGATCCACAAGACCTCGTTGGCCGCGTTCAGTACCCAACCGCCGGCGGCCGTCAAGACAATTATATTTGCGCTAGGTGCGTTGTCCATGAAGATGTATTTTTGCGGCCATGATTGCCAATCCAACTGTTGCTGCCCAAACGGCAGAATTCTTACTGCAAATTAAAGCTATTCAGCTTCGCCCGGAAAATCCATTTACGTGGGCCTCGGGGTGGAAGTCTCCCATATATACGGACAACCGCACGGCGTTGAGCTATCCGCCCGTCCGGAATTTTCTGCGCGAGCAGATGGTTGCGGCCATTCGGACGCAGTACCCCTCGGTGGAAGTCATTGCCGGGGTAGCCACGGGCGCCATTGCGCTGGCGGCTCTGGTGGCGCAAGACTTGGGCCTTCCCATGGTCTACGTTCGCCCCACGGCCAAAGAACACGGTCGTCAAAATCAGGTGGAAGGACACCTGGAGGGCCATCGCCGCGTGGTGGTGGTGGAAGACCTCATTTCCACCGGCAAGAGCTCCTTGGCCGCCGTGGAAGCCCTTCGCCAGCAGTACGCTCAAGTTCTGGGCATGGTGGGCATCTTCACCTACGGATTCCCCCAGGCAGACGAAGCCTTTACTGCTGCTGAATGCCCCCTCGTTACCTTGAGCGATTACAACGCCTTGTTGGCCCAAGCACAGAAATCCGGCACCATCCGCGATTCTGAAGTTGCTTTGTTGGCAGACTGGCGTACCGCTCCAGACACCTGGGGTCAGTAATCTTCCGGCCCACCGGATCCATCGGATCGACGGCCCTTCGTTGCCCGCGCCGTCGGTGGCAACGGATACGACCACACCCATTCTCCTTGGTGCAGCACCTCTGAAACACCGTCCCGCTCAACCCGCAGGCGGCCGTCGTCCGTGGGTGCCACCAAGACTACTGTATGTTTTTGCTCCGGACTCGTGCGCGCCGTGATTTCTTGCGGTGCTCCCAGGCCCCATAAAGTTTCAACGTACTTCGGGGAAACAAGATTCCACAGGTCGGCGGGCGGTACTACCAAGGCGGTGCGCAGTCCACGAACCAAGTGATCCACCAACGCCTGACGCACGCGGTCTGCCGGCGGCGGAGTCTCCCACTCGGACCAAGAAACCGCGTGGGGCAGATCCGCCGGAGGTGCGGCCAAATTGACGCCCACGCCCACCACCAACCGCTGCAGCAGCCCGTGATGCATGCGTCCTTCCACTAAGATTCCGCCCAGCTTGCGTCCGCCCAAAACCAAATCGTTGGGCCATTTGATGCCCCAGTGCGGGCCATTGCGTTCCGTAGCCTCCGTCGTCCAACGAATCCCCGGAAGTCCACATTCCTGCAAGGCATCCACAACGGAAACCGCCAACTGAGCCTGCAACGCCGCCAAATGCTCCGCCGGAAACCGCAGCGGAGGACTCAGAACGCTCAAAAAAACGTTGCCTTTCCTGCCATTCTGCCAGCCGGATCCGCGCTGACCGCGCCCCTGGGTCTGCCAATCGGCCGCAATGGCAGTCCAGCCCGACGGTTCATTTTCTTCCAAATACCGCCACGCTTCGGACTGAGTGGAGTCCAACTCGCTATAAGTCAAATACTTGATTTCCAGACCGGGATTCACCTTTCAAAGATACGGCACTCCTTTTGGCACTCCGTTTGCTACCTGAATAATCGGTAAATTTGCCTTTTACATACCACATGCCCAAAAAAGCCGCGGTCAAGACCGCCTATCCCCCTCTGGTACACGCCATTCTCGACGGTTTATCCGATCTGAAAGCGGAAAATGCCACCGTCATTGATCTGCGCGAACTGGAGAACGCCGTAGCTGCCTTCTTCATCATTGCGGACGCACAATCCAACACCCAGGTGAACGCCATGGGCCAGGCCGTGCGCAAACAAGCCCGCGAACAATGCGCCGAGCGTCCTTGGCACGTGGAGGGCGAAGACAATTCCGAGTGGATCCTGCTGGACTACGTGTCCACCGTGGTGCACTTGTTCCAAACCCCAGCACGCGCCTTCTACGATTTGGAAGGTTTGTGGGGCGACGGCAAGGTAGAGGTCATTGACTTGGAAGCCTTAGCGAAGGAACAAGCGGATGCCGCAAAAGCATTGAAAAAAGCCGCAGCACCCAAGACCCCAGCCAAGACCCCAGCGGCGAAAAAAGAGCCTGTCGCGAAAAAAGAGCCCGTGGTGAAGAAATTGCCGGCGGCGAGTGCTGCAGCAACCGCCACCAAGGCCAAAGCCGCGGCCAAACCCAAAGCAGCCCCCAAAACCAAGACACTGGACGCCGCAAAATCGGCCCCCAAAAAATAAATCTGCCGTCGCCCACAAGGCGATCGTCAACCCCAAACCCATGGCGAAAAAATTGAAGCCCCGTTTTAACCTCAATTGGATCTACATCGCAGTGTTTGTAGGCTTGTTGGGCTTGCAGCTGTTCAGCTCCATGACCCCCAGCACCCTGCCCACTACGTTTCAAGCCTTCAGCAAGATGGTCTTGCGTGGAGACGTGGAGAAGCTGAAAGTGGTTAACAAGGAGGAAATCTACGTGTACCTCCGCAAAGAGGCGCTCGAAAAAAACGAAGCGTACAAGAAGATTGCGAAGAAGAGCTACGGGGATCAGTTGAACCCCGGTCCGCACTACCAATTTGAGATGCCCGTAGAGTCTTTTGAGGCGCAATTGGAGCGCTTTTACGCGGCCAACGGCGCCTGGTTGACCAAAAACGGAGAGCTTCAGGTGGAATACGAAACCCAAAGCAATGTTTTGGGCGAAGTGCTTTCGTGGATTTTGCCCTTGGTCCTTTTTGGGGTCCTGTGGTTCTTTTTGCTCCGACGCATGGGCGGAGGTGGCGGCGGTGGCGGCGGCCAGATTTTCAACATTGGCAAAAGCCGCGCTCAGGTATTTGAAGGCGACAGCAAAGTACAGGTTACCTTCAAGGACGTCGCCGGAATGGAAGGCGCCAAAGACGAGGTACTGGAAGTGGTTGACTTCCTGAAAAATCCAAAAAAATACACCGAACTGGGCGGCAAGATTCCTAAAGGCGTTTTGCTGAGTGGCCCTCCAGGAACCGGTAAAACGCTGTTGGCCAAAGCCGTTGCCGGCGAAGCTCAGGTGCCCTTCTTTTCCTTGAGCGGCTCGGACTTTGTGGAAATGTTTGTGGGCGTGGGTGCCAGCCGAGTGCGGGACCTGTTCAAACAAGCCAAAGAAAAATCGCCGTCGATCATTTTCATCGACGAAATCGATGCCATTGGCCGCGCACGCGGCAAAAATGCCTTTTCCGGAGGCAACGACGAACGCGAAAACACCTTGAACCAGCTCCTGACGGAGATGGACGGTTTTGGCACCAACGAACACGTGATCGTGATGGGCGCCACCAACCGTGCGGATATTTTGGACCGGGCACTGATCCGTGCGGGTCGTTTTGACCGTTTGATCTACGTGGACCTCCCCGAATTGAACGAGCGGAAGGACATTTTCCAAGTGCACCTGCGGCCATTGAAACTGGCTCCCAATTTGGACGTGGAGTTCTTGGCGCGTCAAACCCCGGGATTCTCCGGTGCGGACATCGCCAATGTGTGCAACGAAGCGGCCTTGATTGCCGCGCGCAAAGAGAAGAAATTTATTGAGAAACAGGATTTTCTGGATGCCGTAGACCGCATCATCGGGGGAATGGAGAAAAAATCCATGATCATCACCCCGGACGAGAAGAAGTCCATTGCCTACCACGAGGCCGGCCACGCCACCGTGAGCTGGTTGCTGGAGCACGCGTCGCCTTTGGTGAAGGTGACCATTGTGCCCCGCGGCAAGGCCTTGGGCGCCGCCTGGTACCTGCCGGAGGAACGCCACCTCACCACCGCGGAGCAGTTGCTGGACGAAATGTGCGCCACCTTGGGCGGACGTGCCGCCGAGGAAGTTGTTTTTAGCAAAATTTCAACCGGTGCATTGTCTGACTTGGAAAAGGTCACGAAGCAAGCGCGGGCCATGGTGACGGTGTACGGTTTGAATCCGGTCTTGGGGAACATCACCTACTACGACTCGTCTGGCCAGAACGAATACCAGTTTGACAAGCCTTATTCGGAAAAGACCGCGGAAATAATCGACGCGGAAATCCATACGCTGATTGAGTCGCAGTACGAGCGGGCGAAGCAACTGCTGCGCGACAACCTGGACAAACTGCACGCTCTGGCGGCCGATTTGATGACCAACGAAGTGATTTTCAAGGAAAACATGGAAGCCATTTTTGGCTTGCGCCCTTGGAAGTCCAAGCAGGACATTTTGGACGAATTGGCGGTAGAAGCGGGCGCTGCCAAAGCAGACGCTGCTCAGGCTGCTGCCGATGCTGCCGCTGCGAGCGAGGCTGCCGCATCCGCTACAGTGGTTTCGACGGAAGATCCGGGGGACGGAACGCCCGTTGCGGACCCCAAGGAAGGTCCAGACTTTGCCAAAAAGAATCCGTCCGTCGGCACCAATTCACCCGCAGACGAAAAATCATCTGAAGACAACGCATAGTTTACCGATTTTTCGGTACTTTGCA
>CANHXZ010000064.1 GCA_947464785.1 Flavobacteriales bacterium
CTCCAGCGCACCAAGGGTATCGCTGCAGAAAGCAGCGTCAAACCTAGTAGGGTGGCAAAGCCCCGAAGAATTCCAATTAAGCAGTTGGTAATCATTCGGTTAATGTAGGAAATTGTCCTGCATCAACCGTAGCAAAAACCCGTTTTGTTGCTTTTTATTTTCTGACCTGATGCAAAAACTCCCGCCCTACAGCGTGCTGTAAGGCGGGAGCGCAATCAAAAGGATTCTGTAGAATCAGGGCAAGAACGTGTTGGAACGCAGGGTCTCAAACAGCACGTTGGAGGCCTTTTTGGTGAGTCCGTCGCGCACTTGATCCCGCATGGTGTCGATGGCGCGCGGGTTGTAAACGGTACGGAAACGTTGGTCCAACTGGCCTTTTTGGTTGTAGGAAATAACGTCCGTAGCACGCGCTTCGTTCATGGAGCCCCACGTGCCGGGGTACAAGGTTGCCGCGCTGCCGCCGGAGTATTCGGCGGTGGCCACAATTTGTTCGCGGAAATCGCTCACTTCCCGGCTGCTGACCACCTGCTTGGTGCGAACGTCTTCTAGTTTGAACAGGAACGTTCCTTTCACATAAAATCGGTAGTCGATGTCGAAGTACGTGACCTTGTGGAAGATGTCTTTGCTGGTTTCCACTCCGGTTTGGGGGTCTTTCACCTTGACGACTTCCTTGCGGTAGCCTTGACGTTCAAACCGAGAGGCCATCCCGGGTTGTTCTTGCCAATCCGTCATTTCCATGTTCAAGAGGAAGTCGGGCTGGGTAGTGGAGGCAAAGCGGTACTGTTCGTTGTAGTCCACCCACTCAATGAAAGGCTCCTGGGTGTTGATCAAATTGCTGAGCAGATCTGCACGAAGTCCGCGGGCCAGATCCAATTCTTGGCGCGTGGGGGCAATGACGTCCCGGATGCCCACCGTGACTTTGCCGTGAAAAACGGCAGAGTCCTGCAATTGGCGGCTGTTTTTGTACGCTTCCCCAATGGACTTTTCCATGTCAGCCCACTGGTAGTAGGCGGTGCGGTAGCGCTTGACCTTGTAGGATTGAAGACCTTGACGAAACAGGGGCTCGGCCACCGCTACGCGCCACTGGCTGCGGATCAAAGCGTTGTCCGGGTCGTAGCGCAAGGCGTTTTCGTACAGGCGTTGCGCCCCGGAAAAGTCGTTGGTATTCAAGGCAGCGTCTGCCTGAGCCACCAACTGGCCCACGTGTCCTTGGCGAAGTTGTGCAAAACGTCCGGTGTAGATTTCTAGTCCGGTCAATTCAACATTGGACTCGGCAGCGCGTTCCACCAGATTGCGGCCCCGCACGTAGGATTCCAAGGCGCCCACCACTTCGTTGGCGTCGGCGCGTTTTTCAAATTCAATGCCGATTTTCTTGATTTCTTTTTGGCCGACCAACTTGGCCTGAACCAAGGCTTTGGTATTGTTGGGGTTGGCCTCTACCGCATCCAACGCAGCTTCGGCGGCTTCGTAGCCCAAGCCCGCGGCTTCCAGCTTTTTAGACCGTTTAAGCGCCATGGCCGCAGGGCCACAGGAAGAAATCATGCCCGCCACAGCAAGGAGGGCTACAAGTACACGTAGTTTCATAGTACCCAAAGGTAGCAAATAAAAAACCCGGCGCACGCGCCGGGTTTGATTTGACGTTCAAGCACTTAGTCTTAAACGTAGCTGATGCGGGATTAACCCAAATAGGTCTTGAGGATCTTGCTCCGCGAGGTGTGCTTCATCCGACGAATGGCTTTCTCCTTGATTTGACGCACGCGTTCGCGGGTCAAGTCAAATTTCTCGCCAATTTCCTCCAACGTGAGCGGGTGTTGCCCGTTCAAACCGAAGTACAAGCGGATGACGTCGCCTTCGCGGGGCGTGAGGGTGGCCAACGAACGCTCGATTTCCGTGCGCAAAGAGTCCACCATCAAATCCTGGTCCGGGTGCGGAGAATCCGAGGAATTCAAAACGTCGTACAGGTTGCTGTCTTCTCCTTCCACCAACGGTGCGTCCATGGACACGTGGCGACCGGAGTTGCGCAAGCTTTCCTTAACGTCGTCTTCGCTCATTTCAAGGACCTCCGCAATCTCTTCCGCACTGGGCGGACGTTGGTGCTGCTGCTCCAACGAGGCGTACGCCTTGTTGATTTTGTTGATCGACCCGATTTTGTTCAAGGGAAGACGAACAATCCGGCTTTGCTCGGCCAAGGCCTGCAAAATGGATTGACGAATCCACCAAACTGCGTACGAAATGAACTTAAAACCGCGGGTTTCGTCGAACCGCTGCGCGGCCTTGATCAATCCCAGGTTGCCTTCGTTGATCAAATCCGGCAGCGTCAAACCTTGGTTTTGGTATTGCTTGGCCACGGACACCACAAAACGGAGGTTGGCTTTCGTCAACTTCTCCAAGGCGCGTTGGTCCCCCGCTTTGATGCGCTGGGCCAATTCGACCTCTTCTTGAGCCGTGATCAGTTCAACTTTACCAATTTCCTGCAGGTATTTATCCAACGACGCGGTTTCGCGGTTGGTAACCTGTTTGGTGATTTTTAACTGACGCATGGGTTGAATCTACGGATTTTTAGGATTCGCTTTCGTTGTTGTTTTCGTTCCGGCTTGGGCGATCAATCCCTGCGGGGACGATCGTCGCGGCGCGGGCGGTCTTCACGCGGTCCACGGTCTTCGCGGGGCGCACGCTCCACGTAACCTTCCGGCTTGGGAAGCAATACTTTGCGGCTCAAACGCAGTTTCCCTTTGTCTTCACCGATCAATTTCACTTCCACGCGATCGCCTTCTTTGTACAAGGTAGACGGATCGTCCACGCGGGTCCATTCCATTTCCGATACGTGCAGCAATCCTTCCGTTCCGCGTCCGATTTCCACGAACACGCCAAACGTTTGGATGCCCTTGACGGTACCGTTGTAGGTAGCGCCCACTTCCGGAACAAAGCAGATTTCGCGGATGCGCTGCTGCGCCAAGGCCAAGCCCTCTGGGTTGGTTCCGGAAATTTCGATGATGCCCTTGTCGTCCACTTCGTTGATGGAGATGTGGCAACCGGTTTCGGCTTGCAAGCCTTGAATGATTTTGCCGCCGGGCCCGATGACGCCACCAATGAAATTCTTGGGAATTTCCATGATGATCAACTTGGGAGCGTGGGGCTTCAATTCTGCACGAACGGCAGGAACAGACTCCAACATTTTGCCCAAGATGTGTGCACGGCCTTCTTTGGCTTGCATCAAGGCCTTCTCCATGATTTCGAAGGTCAAACCTCCGATTTTGATGTCCATCTGGCAGGCGGTGATGCCGTTTGCCGTTCCGGTTACTTTGAAGTCCATGTCGCCCAAGTGATCTTCGTCGCCCAAGATGTCGGACAGAACCGCAAAGCGATTTTTGTCGGTGATCAAGCCCATGGCAATGCCGCTTACTGGACGGGTAATTTCAATACCGGCGTCCATCAGGGCCAAGGTTCCCGCACATACGGTGGCCATGGAGCTGGATCCGTTGGATTCCAAGATGTCCGATACCACGCGAATGGTGTAGCCTACGGAATCCGGAACCATGCGCTTCAAGGCGCGTTGGGCCAGGTTGCCGTGTCCAATCTCGCGACGGCTTACGCCGCGCAAGGGGCGGGCTTCACCGGTAGAGAAGGGAGGGAAGTTGTAGTGCAGGTAGAATTTTTCTTCGCCTACTTGGGTAGCGGAGTCGATGCGGTTGGCGTCCATGCTGGAGCCCAAGGTTACCGTAGTAAAGGATTGGGTCTCGCCGCGGGTGAACAACGCACAGCCGTGCGGACCGGGCAACACGTCGGTCTCCACCCAAATGGGGCGAATTTCCGTGGTGGAACGTCCGTCCAAACGACGGCCGTTGTCCAAAATCTGGTTGCGCATGGCGTCGTACTCCACGTCGTGGTAGTACTTTTTCGCCAACTCACCGCTGGTAGCCAATTCCTCTTCCGTCAAGGTGGCGAGGAAAGCGTCCCGAACTTCGCGGAACTTGGTGCTGCGCAGGTGCTTGTCTGCCAAACCCAATCCGGCAACGGCATAGGCTTGGTCGTAGGTTGCTTTTTTAACGCGCTCGCGAAGAACTTCGTCGTGCGTTTCGTGGCTGTACGTGCGCTTGGGGCTGCTGGCGGGAACGCGTGCGGCGAGCGCCAATTGGGCTGCTACTTGAACTTTAATGGCTTCGTGGGCAGCGGCAATAGCCTCCAACATTTCGGCCTCGCTCACTTCAGACATTTCGCCTTCCACCATGACGATGCTGTCCGCAGAGCCGCCGATCATCATTTCGATGTCCGCCTGAGCCAATTGGGCAGGTGAAGGATTTACGATGATTTCACCGTTGACGCGCGCTACGCACACTTCCGAAATCGGACCGTTGAAGGGGATGTCGGAGATGGCCAAAGCGGTAGAGGCGGCCAAGCCGGCCAAGGAATCAGCAGCAACGTTCTCGTCGTAGGAGAGCAGGGTGATGATCAACTGGGTCTCGGAGTGGTAATCCTCTGGAAACAGGGGGCGCAAAACGCGGTCCACCAAACGGGCTACCAGAATTTCGCGGTCTGCAGGGCGCATTTCGCGCTTCAGGAATCCACCGGGCACACGGCCGGAGGAGGCGAATTTTTCTTTGTATTCCACCGTGAGCGGCATGAAGTCCACGCCCGGACGGGCGTTGGGATCCGATACCACGGTAGCGAGCAATGCGGTTCCTCCGCACGTGACCAAGACAGAACCGTCTGCTTGGCGGGCCATTCGGCCGGTCTCCAGGGTGATTGTGCGGCCGTCAGGCAGGCGAATCTCTTCCCGGATGGGGGTTGGTGCTTTCATCATTTCAAACATAATGGGATGGGCCGGAAAGAAACGCGAAAAGGCAATTCCGAAGAAATTGCCTTTCCACGCTTTTCGCGGTTGTGTGTTTTATTTACGTAGACCGAGCTTCTCAATGATCGCGCGGTAGCGGTGGATTTCTGTGCTTTTCAAGTGATCCAACAAGCTGCGTCGCTTGCCCACCAATCGAACCAGAGAGCGCTCCGTGTTGAAGTCTTTGCGGTTCTTTTTCAGGTGCTCGGTCAGGTGATTGATTCGGTACGTGAAGAGGGCGATTTGGCCTTCTGCGGTTCCGGTGTCTTGTGCGTCTTTGCCGTGCGAGGCGAAGATCTCTTGCTTCTTGTCAGCTGTTAAATACATGCCTTGATCGTTTAGATGGTTGTGCTGTACTCCGTTTTTCGGAAGGGCAAAGGTACGAATTATTTCCCAATCCCCGACGCGAAATGCGTCTTACGCCTCTGCGGCAGGCTGGTTCCCCACCAATCGGAGGTATTCGCCAATCTTGTTCTTCATGTTTTTTCGTTCCACAATGAAGTCCAAGAATCCATGCTCCAAAACAAACTCCGAGGTTTGGAATCCTTCCGGCAAATCTTTGCCGATGGTTTCCTTTACGACCCGTGGGCCGGCAAATCCAATGAGAGCGTTGGGTTCTGCGATGTTCACGTCACCCAGCATGGCGTAGGAAGCCGTGACTCCGCCGGTGGTGGGGTCCGTCAGTACGCTCACGTAGGGGATGCGGTGTTTGTCCAGCAAGGTCAATTTGGCAGACGTTTTAGCCATTTGCATGAGCGAAAAGGCCGCTTCCATCATGCGCGCGCCGCCGCTCTTGCTGATCATGATGAACGGCTGCTTGTTTTTCAAGCTGTGGTCAATGGCGCGGGCAATTTTCTCGCCCACCACAGAGCCCATGGAACCGCCAATAAACTTGAAGTTCATGCACGCAATGGTTACGGGAAGACCGTTGAGGGTGCCGTAGCCGGACGTCAGAGCGTCTTTCAGGCCCGTTTTTTTGCGGGTAGCCTCCAGTCGGTCCGTGTATTTTTTGGTGTCCTCAAAACCCAGCGGGTCTACCGCGGTCATGTTGGGATCCAGCTCGGTGTATTCGCCGTTGTCGAAGAGAAAGGAAAAGTATTCTTCGGCATCAATGCCGTCGTGGTGACCGCAGTTGGAGCAGGTCCACAGGGCGTCGGCGTGGTCGTCCGTGTTGACCACCACCTTGCACTTGGGGCACATGTGCCACAGGCCGTCCGGTGAGTCTTTTTTTTCTTCAGTAGGCGTGGTGATGCCTTCTTTGGTGCGTTTGAACCAACCCATAGATACGTTTTTTTACGCGATGGTTACCGCGGGATCCAAGTAGACGTTCTGAATTTCTTGAAGCAAGGCAACGCCTTCGTGGAACGGGCGCTGGAAGGCTTTGCGCCCCAAAATCAAGCCCTGTCCTCCGGCGCGCTTGTTGATGACGGCCGTGGCAACGGCCTCGGCCAAGTCGCTGGCGCCTTTGGACTCGCCGCCTGAGTTGATGACGCCTTGGCGGCCCATGTAGCTGTTGGCTACTTGGTACCGGGTCAAGTCAATGGGGTGGTCTGTAGTCAATTGCGAATAAACGGCCGGATGCGTTTTGCCGTGCTTGGTGGCCAAGTAACCGCCGTTATTGGTGGGCAATTTTTGCTTGATGATGTCCGCCTGAATGGTGACGCCCAAGTGAATTGCCTGGCTGCTCAAGTCTGCGCTGGTGTGGTAATCCACGCCGTCCACTTTGAAGCCCGGGTTGCGGGTGTAGCACCACAAAATGGTGGCCATGCCCAATTCGCGAGCGCGTTCGAAGGCTTCCGCCACTTCCAGCAATTGGCGACGCGATTCTTCAGCACCAAAGTAGACCGTAGCGCCCACGGCTACCGCGCCCATGTTCCAGGCGTCCTCCACGGAACCGTACATCGTTTGGTCGTACTGGTTGGGCATGGAAAGGAATTCGTTGTGGTTGATTTTAACCACAAACGGAATTTTGTGCGCGTATTTGCGCGAAACACTGGCCAAAACGCCAAAGGTGGAAGCTACTGCGTTGCAATCGGCTTCAATAGCCAATTTGACAATGCTTTCGGGGTCGAAGTAAATGGGATTGGGGGCAAAGCTGGCGCCCGCGCTGTGTTCAATGCCCTGGTCTACCGGCAAGATGCTCAGGTAACCGGTTCCGCCCAAACGGCCCTTGCCGTAGAGGGTCTCCAAACTGCGCAGTACTTGGTTGTTCCGGTTGGTTTGAGCAAACGAACGATCCACAAAATCCGGTCCAGGAAGGTGCAGCGTCTCCTTGGGGATGGCGGTGCTGGTGTGGTTCAATAAGTAGTCGGCTTGGTCGCCCAGAAGGGTGCGAATTTGCTCAATGGCCATGGCGGTTTGCTTTGATGATAAGGGGCAAAGGTATCTTTTTTTGACTAGAACGGGTAACCAATTCCCAGGTTGAGGGCGGTTTTTTTCAACCGAAACGGGAGAACCACGAGTCGGTCCTCAAGGGGTTCGGTAGGGTCCCAAAGGCGAATGCCCCAGTCCGCGCGCACCACAAAAAAGGAAAAGTCGTACCGCAGTCCAAATCCTGCACCCAGGGCCGTTTGGGCCAGAAAATTGCGCGGCGTCCAGACCACCAAGGGAGCCAATTCCGGCAGGTTCAACAAACCGGTTCCTTCCCGCAGGTTTCGCGGCAGCAACCAGGTGTTGCCGGCGTCCACAAAGGCAGCGCCGTAGAGCGAACTGGCGATGGCAAAGCGGTATTCCGCGCTGAACAGGAGCTTGGCGGGGCCGGTGGACACGTAACGCAGGGTGTCAAAGATTGCACCCGGGAAGGCGCCCGGTCCCAAGCGGTACGCCGGCCAGGCGCGTAAATCGTTGCTTCCACCCGCGAAAAAAGATTTTTCAAAGGGCGGCAAGGTGGGGGAGTTGGCCAGGGTGTAGGCTACTCCCACCAATCCGCGGAAAGCCCATTGGCGTTTGCCGGAACGCAACCAACGGTACCGAGCGTCCAATTCCGTGCGCAGGTAGTGGGCGTAGGGAACTTGGGCGACGGTGTAGGATCCGTCCACTTGATCCCAAGAGGCACCCGTCAGGCGACGAAATCCTTCCAAGGCCGTCCCGGCACTTTCCAAGGACCAATTCAACGACTTTTGAATGGATTTTTTGGTAGGAGGGGACCACTGCAAACGGTAGGTGCTCGCCGCGATGAGCGTGTTCTGGAATCCGGTTTTGAAGAGCAAGGAATTGACGTAGGCGGGATCTGCGTTGAGCAGGTGGATGTAGGCCAGGTCCACGAGCGCCAAGCTGTGTTCTGCGCGGGGATTGGGTTTCCAATCAAAGAGCAGGCGGGCACCAAAGGTTTGCCGGGCAAATTCCGGGCGTTGTTGGCGGTTTAGGTTGAGCCGGGCTTCCGTGTACGCTGCGGCGAGGTTTTTGGGTTTCCAGGCCTGGGGCCAGCCGTAGAGCCGGGGCCAGTGCAGGGAGGTTTCCAGTCCCCATTCGGCGGTGTTGAACAAGGCTTGTTGGTCTCCGGAGACGGCTTGCGCAGAAAGGGCGCCGTTCAGGCGAAGTTCCCAACGTTCGGCGCCGCCCCAAACGTTGGAATGGCCCAGTCCGACGGTTCCTCCGAGTCCGTAGAGTCCGGAGGTGGTGGTGCCTTCCGTTCGGAAAAAGACGCGCGCCGCAGGCGCGCGAACCACCAACAGGTCTGCATTGATGGTGTCTCCCCGCGCCTCGCTGAATCGCCATTCCGCGCTTTGAACCGCCGGGAACGAGCTGACACGTCGGACGGTCTGCTCAAACGATGACGCTCGAAAGGTGGTTTTGGGCCGCGGTTCAATCCACTCGTTGAGGCGGTTGGTGTTGAAGGAATGCAACCCATCGGTGGACACCTGACGAATGCCCGTGGCGGGATTTTGGACGGGCCGTCCGCCCGCGGAGCCGTCGGTGTAGTGGTAGTTGGGGTAAACGGTGATTTGCCCGACGGTTCGCACCCGGTGGGGGGTGACGGCGGGGCCGGAGGGGGTAGCCACGTACGGATCTTCCAATAGGATTTCCAAATGCGCAATTCCCGGCGTTTTGAGGGTGTCGATCTGGATGCGCACCAACTCCGGTCCCATGGAGAAAAAGCCCAATTCGCGCAGGGCAGTGGCGATTCGGTTGCGTTCGGCGTCTAAAGTGATGGAACGCAGGGGAGCCCCGGTTTGCAACAAACTTTCCGACTGCAGAGGATGTGCGGCGTTGGCCTCTTCGAGTGCCGGAGAATAAAAGGTGAACGTGCAGCTGCCAATCCGGAACTGCGGACCGCGCTTAACCTCGTAGACCACCGAGGTTCGTTGGGGCTTTTTTCCTTCCACGTACGCAATCGTTCCTTGGGCGCGCAGGTAGCCGTCGTTTTCCGCGACGTGTTCCAACTGCCGAAGGGTTTTTGCGGTTCGAACGGGGTCCAGCACCACGGGTGCTTCGCCAATGCGGTGCAGCCAGCGGGCCCAGGCTTTTTCCGATTCGCGCGGGGGCAGGTTGTGGAGGGCCAAGTAGGCCTTCCAGCCCAGGATGTTGCGGTTGGGCAACTGCTGCACCACTTC
>CANHXZ010000065.1 GCA_947464785.1 Flavobacteriales bacterium
AGTAGCCACGATTTCGGCCAACAACGACCCCGCAATTGGGGCCCTCATTGCCGAAGCCATGGCCAAGGTGAAGAAGGAAGGCGTCATCACGGTTGAGGAAGCTAAGGGTACCGAAACCTACGTGGACGTGGTGGAAGGCATGCAGTTTGACCGCGGCTACCTGTCCCCCTACTTCGTAACGAATACAGAGAAAATGGTGGCGGACATTGACCGTCCGTACATCTTGATTTACGACAAAAAGGTGTCCAGCATGAAGGAAATTCTTCCTGTGTTGGAGCCGGTGGCGCAGTCCGGACGTCCTTTGGTGATCATCGCCGAAGATGTGGACGGGGAAGCACTGGCTACCTTGGTGGTGAATAAAATCCGCGGCGCCCTGCGCGTGGCAGCCGTTAAAGCTCCGGGCTTTGGCGATCGTCGCAAAGCCATGTTGGAAGACATCGCCATCTTGACCGGCGGTACCGTGATCAGCGAAGAGCGCGGCTTCAAACTGGAGAACGCTACGGTGGAAATGTTGGGCACCGCAGAAAAGGTGACCATTGATAAGGACAACACCACCATCGTAAATGGAGCCGGAAGTGCCGACGACATCAAGGCCCGAGTGCACCAAATCAAAGCCCAAATCGAAACGACGACGTCGGACTACGACCGCGAGAAGTTGCAAGAGCGCTTGGCCAAGTTGGCCGGTGGCGTTGCGGTTCTCTACGTGGGTGCGGCTTCCGAAGTGGAGATGAAGGAGAAAAAAGACCGTGTGGACGACGCTTTGGCGGCCACGCGCGCCGCCATTGAAGAGGGAATCGTTCCCGGCGGTGGCGTGGCGCTGGTTCGCGCTCGTGCGGTGCTGGAAGGCATGAAGGGCGAGAACAACGACGAAACCACGGGCATCAAGATCATTGCACGCGCCATTGAAGAGCCGTTGCGCCAGATTGTGGCCAACGCCGGCTTGGAAGGCTCTGTAGTGGTTGCGAAGGTCAAGGAAGGCACGGGTGCGTTTGGCTTCAACGCCAAGACGGACGAGTACTGCGACATGTACGCTGCGGGCATCATCGACCCCACCAAGGTGGTACGGGTGGCTTTGGAAAATGCCGCGTCGGTTGCTGCGCTGTTGTTGACCACGGAAGCCACAATCACCGAACTTCCCAAAGAAGACAAGCCAATGCCTTCCATGGGCGGCGGCATGGACGGAATGATGTAATCAAATTCGTTCCAAAAGAACGAGGGCTGCTCCGTTTGGGGCAGCCCTTTTTTTGTGACTTTATGGGGTAAGCATGCCCCGTTCAAGGGTGTTGCGGGGGTGCGCGGCGTGTGCTTTGTTTGGCCCGTTGCGGGTTCCTTATCCGACGCGGGTGGCGTTGCGGAAGGCCGTTTCCAAGCCGCCTTCGGCCTGGAGTTCCGCCAGTTGTGCGTCGCGCACAATGCGGCCGTGGTGGATGATCAAGACGCGGTCGCACAGGTGTTCCACTTCTTGCAAAATGTGGGTGGACAACACCACCGTTTTGGACTGGCCCACGCGTTTGATGAGGGCGCGGATCTCCACCAACTGATTGGGATCCAATCCGGTGGTGGGTTCGTCCAGGATGAGTACTTCGGGATCGTGGAGCAGGGCCGCAGCCAGGCCCACGCGCTGGCGGTAGCCTTTGGACAGTTGACCAATGGTCTTGTGGCGCTCCGGGGTCAATCCCGTTTGCGCAATCATTTCTTCCACGCGCTCGGCGGGTGCGCCGTAGAGGCCGGCCACAAAGTGCAGGTACTCCGCGATGTAGAGGTCCGTGTAGAGCGGATTGTGTTCCGGGAGGTAGCCTACTTTTTGCTTGACGTCTAGGGCGTCGGTACCCACTTCAAGCCCGCAGACTTGCGCGTTCCCGCTGCTGGCCGGCAAATAACCGGTCAAGATTTTCATCAAGGTGCTTTTACCGGCACCGTTGGGGCCCAAGAGGCCTACAATTTGGCGGTCCGGCAGGTCAAAAGAGACGACGTCCAGCGCTTTTTGTTCGCCGTAGAGTTTGGTGAGGTTGGAAACGCGGATGGACACGGAATCAAGTCTTTCCGCAAAGGTACGTGTTGCTACCTTTGCCGCATGAGCGCAACCGCTACATTTCCCGGAACGGTCGTCAAGGCAACCGGAAGTTGGTTTCAAGTTCGTCTGGACGACGGCACCGAACGCGCGTGCCGTTTGCGCGGTCAATTGCGCCTGAAGGGCAGCAAGAGCACCAGTTTTGTGGCCGTGGGCGATCGCGTGGAGTTGGAGGACGAAGGCGCAGAACAGGCGGTGATTATTGCGCTGCACGACCGGAAGAACTATATTCTGAGGAAGAGCGTCAATTTGTCGCACAAGACGCAGGTCATTGCGGCCAATTTGGACCAAGCGGTTTTGGTGACTACCGTGGCCGAGCCCAAAACCCTTTTTGGGTTTATTGATCGATTCCTCGCCACAGCTGAAGCCTACAGCGTGCCCGCGGTGCTGGTGTTCAACAAAATGGATGCATTGTCTGAGGCAGACCGCGACGAATTGGAGTACCGGGAGGCGGCCTACGGGGCGGCCGGATACCGAACGTTGCGGACGTCGGCCCACACCGGCGAGGGGTTGGAGGAATTGCGCTCCTTACTGGCGAACAAAGTGACCTTGTTCAGCGGGCATTCGGGCGTCGGGAAGAGTTCCTTGGCCAATGCGCTGGACCCCAGCTTGTCCTTGCGCACCCAAGCGGTCAGCACGGCGCACGGCCAGGGGCAACACACCACCACCTTCGCGGAAATGCACCGCATGGCGGGCAACATTGATTTGATCGACACCCCCGGCATTCGCGGTTTTGGCATCGTGTCCATGGAAGCCAGCGAGATTGGGGATTATTTTCCGGAGATTTTTGCCTTGCGCTCCCAGTGCCGCTTTGCGGACTGCAGCCACACGGAAGAGCCCGGTTGTGCGGTACGCGATGCGGTGGAGGCGCATAAATTGGCTCCCACCCGGTACCGGTCCTACCTCAGCATGCTCCACGGTGTGGACGACGACGACCCCTACCGGCAAGACGCCTACAAAATTTAAGCGTTGCCGTGCGACTTTTGATCCAACGCGTTTCGCGCGCTGCCGTGCACATCGACGGGCGCATCCACGCCCAAATTCAGCGTGGATTCTTGGTTTTGGTGGGTTTTGAGGCGGTAGACACGGAAGAAGATGTTGCCTACGGCGTTCGAAAATTGGCGCTCATGCGCCTTTTTGGCGATGCCTCCGGGGCCATCAACGCCTCCATCCAAGAAGTAGACGGCTCGTTTTTGGTGGTCAGTCAATTCACCCTGCACGCCTCCACCAAAAAAGGCAATCGCCCCAGTTTTTACCGCGCAGCGGTCCCTGCCCAAGCCATCCCGCTGTACGAGTCCTTTTTGGAGCAGCTCTGGAACGTGGCCGAGGTTCCCGTAAAAAGCGGTGTTTTTGGCGCAGACATGCAAGTAGAGCTGATCAACGACGGCCCCGTCACCGTTTGGCTGGACACGCGCCAAAAAGAGTAATCGCGCGAAGCGCCCGCGGGCCTTTACGGCTTCAACTTGGGGTTGTTGGCGTGGCGGTCTTTGTCCCGCGCCCCCTTGGCTTCCATGCGTCGGTCGTACGCCGCCTGAAGGTCCGTCCCGGTTTGGTTGGCCAGGCAGAGCACCACAAAGAGCACGTCCGCCAATTCCTCGCCCAAATCCTTGTTTTTGTCCGACTCCTTCTCGCTCTGCTCTCCGTACCGCCGCGCGATGATGCGCGCCACTTCGCCCACTTCCTCCGTGAGCTGGGCCATGTTCGTCAGTTCGTTGAAGTACCGGACGCCAAAGGTTTGGATCCACTGATCGACGTCTTGCTGCAACGCCTTAACGGGTGCCAATTCGGAGGGATTGTTTGCGTTCATGAAACGAAGGTACGAGCGGCCGGGAGCACTTTTACCAGGTCAACTGAAAGGAACCCCGAATCCAGCGTCCGGGCAAAGCAATGCCGCCGCGGTCCTGCAGCGCGGCGTTCCAAACGTTTAAAACGTCCACCCCTAGGGTCATGTTGGGCCCAACCGTCTGAGACAAACGCAGGTCCGTCTGGTGCTGTGCGGTGTACTTCCCCGTGGTGCCGTCGGCCTGCCGGAACGAGCCGTTGCGCAGGCTGTGCTGGCTGCGCAAGGTGGCCTTGAAGCCTTGGTATTCGGCCGTTTGCAGTTGAATTACGACGCGGTACCGGAGGTAGTCCAAAGCGTAGGTACTGTTGGTGCCCGACGGTGCAGACCCGGCATGAAAAAGGGTAGCGCCCCCCAACCGGACCATTTCCAGCACGGGCAAAGGTGCGCGCCACTGGAGGTAGGTCTCTGCGCCGTAGAACGTGGCTTCCTGGAGGTTGGTTGCAATAAATTGTCCTTGGATGTTGGACACCCAATCAATCAATTGCCGACCCCGACGCGCAAACAGAGCGGTTTGCCACTGCATGCCGGAGGTTTGGTACCGGTGAGCGGCCTCTACGTTCCAGGCGTACTCCGGCTGCAAGTTCGCGCTCCCGATGGCACCGCCCAAGGTGTAGTACAGGTCCGTGAAGGTGGGGAACCGCGTGGCGTAGTTGGCCGCCACGGACCAACGGTGTTCCAGGGAACTTTTGGCGGAGGCTTCCACGCCCGGAAGGAACTGAATCCCAAAGGCGTCCGAATAGTGGATGCGTCCGGCCGCTTGCAGTTCCCACTGTTTTTCCGTGCCTCCGCCGGACCATTTGGCGGAAGCAAAGGCACCGCCGTGCCGGCGGGTGTCCCCTTTGGAGAGTGCGGTCCCGTACCGAGGGAAGTAGGCGGTGTCGCTGATGGTCCGCCCCAAGGCGTTGGACTTTATTTCGTCGTACCGGAAATCGGCACCGGTTTCAAGGGTCAACCGCTGGTAGGCGTCGGCGTTGAGGTTCCAACTGAGGGGGCGCGCGGTCCATTCGCCTCCCAAGGTGCGGTTTCGGTGGAAGTTGTGGTTTTGGTACCAGGACGGAGCGAAGGTGCTGTCCACCGTATTCAGGAACAGACCGTTGGACTGCCTTAGAAAATAGCCGGGCTCCTCGCGAAATAGTTCAAATTGGTCGTAGTGCTGGCGGGCAAACAAGCGAAAAACGTTTCGGTGGACGCCGTACTGAAGTTGCGCGGTGTAGTTATTGACGGCCTCGTACTGTTCGGGGAAGTTGAAGGAGTAGAAGTTTTGGGCGCCAAAGCGCTTGCGTCCCCAACCGCCCCGGACGAAGAGCGGTCCTCCCCAGGTGGACGTGCGGGCACTGCCGTACATGTGGACTTGGTCAAAATCCGTATTGCGCTTCCAGCCGTCGGCGGATTTCGTTTCAACATCCAATCGTCCAGTTGCCGCAAAGTGCGGTTTATTGACGCTGAAGGGAAAGCCGGAGGCCACTTGGGTGTACCCAAACTGACCGGTGCCTGCACTGACGTATGAGCCCTTAGCACCGCGGGTAGTGATGTACAGTACGCCGGCAAAGGCGAAGGGACCGTATCGGTAGGAGCCCCCGTTGGCCAGGAGTTCCACGCGTTCCACGGCGCCCAAGGGCAGGGGCAAATTGAAGGCGTGGTGGCCGGTTTGTGGGTCGTACTGCGGCACGCCGTCCAACACCACCAAAACTTGATCAAAGGTGCTTCCCCGAACGGACAAATCCGTTTGAACGTCTGCCCCGCCGCGTTGGCGCAAGTCCAGCCCAAACGTACCCTCCAGGGCTTCGGTCAGGGTGGCTCCTGGGAAACGCGAGCGCAACTCGTCGCCGTTGTAGCCGGCCACCGTTTGGCTCGTGAACTGGTCCCACAACGGACGCACCGGAACTTCTGGGAGGATCAGGATTACAACCCGCGGCGTGGTGTCTTTGGGATTGGGGTAGTTGATTCCCGGATACGGCTGTGCGCGAAGGCCCTGATGTGCTGCGACGATGGCAAGGAACAGGGCAAAACGCAGCAGGCGCTTAACGGGGAAGGGAAGGGGTGCGTCCACGGAGGTTGGAGGATAAAAAAAGGCAGGATACTTGCGCATCCTGCCTACAAAGTTCAGCATTCCAAAGGAACGTTCTGCAACTACTGCGCTAAAACGGAGAGCACGTTGTTGGACACCTCCACCACACCGCCGTTGATGGCAATGGATTCGGTGGCGCCTTGTGCTGTTTCCACACGGATGTCGCCCGCGCGAAGCGTGGCAATCAACGGAGCGTGGCCGTTCAAAATTTGAAACAAACCGTCGGTTCCGGGGAACTGAACGGCCTTCGCCTCACCGGAGAAGAGTTTTTTTTCGGGGGTAAGTACTTCCAGTTGCATGTGCTGCATCCGAATTAGGCTTCCGCCAACATTTTCTCACCCGCGGCAATAACTTCCTCAATTCCACCTTTCAAGTTGAAGGCAGCCTCCGGGTACTGGTCCAATGCGCCGTCCATGATCATGGTAAACCCTTTGATGGTCTCCTGAAGATCTACGAATACGCCGGGAATGCCCGTAAACTGCTCGGCCACGTGGAAGGGCTGGGACAAGAAACGCTGCACACGACGTGCGCGGGACACCACCAACTTGTCGTCTTCGGACAATTCTTCCATACCCAAGATGGCGATGATGTCTTGCAACTCCTTGTAGCGCTGCAGGATGCGCTTCACGCGCTGGGCGCAATCGTAGTGCTCTGCACCCACAACTTCCGGTGTCAAAATTCGGGAAGTAGAGTCCAAAGGATCAACCGCAGGGTAGATGCCCAATTCGGCAATTTTACGAGACAATACCGTAGTAGCGTCCAAGTGCGCGAAGGTGGTAGCAGGAGCCGGGTCGGTCAAGTCGTCCGCAGGTACGTATACCGCCTGAACGGAAGTGATGGAGCCGTTTTTGGTAGAGGTAATGCGTTCCTGCATCACACCCATCTCCGAGGCCAAGGTTGGCTGGTAACCTACGGCAGAGGGCATACGGCCCAACAAAGCGGATACCTCAGAGCCGGCTTGCGTAAAGCGGAAAATGTTGTCGATGAAGAACAAGATGTCTTTACCTTGGCCGCCGCCGTCGCCATCGCGGTAGTATTCCGCCATGGTCAAACCGGACAAAGCCACACGGGCACGGGCCCCGGGAGGCTCGTTCATCTGTCCAAACACGAAGGTTGCTTTTGATTCTTCCAACTCCTTCAGGTCTACTTTGCTCAGGTCCCAACCGCCTTCCTCCATGGAATGCTTGAACTCTTCGCCGTAGCGGATGATGCCGGCCTCAATCATTTCGCGGATCAAGTCGTTTCCTTCGCGGGTACGCTCGCCCACTCCAGCAAATACAGACAGACCGCCGTGGCCTTTGGCGATGTTGTTGATCAATTCCTGGATCAAAACGGTTTTGCCTACACCGGCACCGCCGAACAAACCAATTTTACCCCCCTTAGCGTAGGGCTCAATCAAGTCAATTACCTTGATTCCGGTCAACAGGACCTCTGTTGCGGTTGATAAATCTTCAAAACGGGGAGCCTCGCGGTGGATGGACTTCCCTACGGAGCGGTCAATGCGACCCAAACCGTCGATGTCCTCGCCCACCACGTTGAATACGCGGCCCTTGATCTGCTCGCCAATGGGCATTTGAATGGTGTCACCCACCGCAACAACCTCCTGGCCGCGGGTAAATCCGTCGGTGGAGTCCATGGAGATCGCCCGAATGGTGTCTTCTCCAATGTGTTGTTGGGTTTCCATAATGACTTTCTGACCGTTGGGGCGGGTAACCACCAAGGCTTCATAAATCTTAGGAAGAGCTGTGGCGTTCGGGAAATAAACGTCTACAACCGGTCCGATTACCTGTGCAATTTGGCCTTTAATCGAGGACATGGAATGTTGCTTTAATTCGGGTGCAAAGGTACGACAGAATTCAGAATTGTGCTAACCCGTTCGGTTGGGATTCCTTGGAAATTCGTTGGTAAACAGCGAAGCTGAAAATTAGAACCAATGGCAAAAGCAGGGTGAGCAGGAAAAAGCCAGAGAGCATGCCCGTCAGGACAACGATTCCCCGGACACCTACTACCAGCGGCAACCACCAATGGTTGGCGCCGTCCTTGATGGACAACACGAGGGATTGCCACACGCCGCGTCCCTCCAGCGCGAGCCGGTACGGGGCCGTGAAGGTCATGCCCAACCACACCAAGGCCAAGAGGGACAGGGCGAGCATTTCGTAGGCATGGCCGGCCATCAACTCCAATAGCCCCAATTCTTCCACCACCCGCATTTGTTCTTCTGAGCTCATGGAAACGTAGGTTTCCTGCATCCCCACCAATTCTGTAAAAGCGTCGCGCAAGGCGGGGTCCTGGAAGAACAGAGCCATTTGTACCGTGAAAAACCCGAACAGTACCAATCCGTTTACGGTGGCCAATCCAATCAAGCCCGGCGCCTTGTGGATGCCGGCGAAAAAATCAGAAAAGGGTGCCGTATGTTCCTCGGTACCATCGCCGATTCCCTCAAAACTACGGTCCAAAGCAGACCGGTGCAGGAAGGTTGCCGCGCCCAGTTCCAACCACGGCAGGATCAGCCACAGCACCAAAAATCCAACAAAGGGAATGGCCAACAACAGGTGCGTCAAGGTGAGGATGAGGCCAAAAAGCAGCCATTTCCAGGAGTGCGCATTAAAGGAGGACCCTACAAAACCAAGTAAATTTCCCATGCCGCCAAGGTACAACCAAAACTATCTTTGCCCCGTGAAACGAACCCTGGGCATGGAGGCCTTTGCGCCCGTCGGACCAACTGCGGTCACCACCGGAACCTTCGACGGCGTGCACGCGGGTCACCGCACCATCCTTCGTCGGTTGCAGGAAGTGGCGTCCTCCTTGGGCGGCGCCTCCGTGGTGGTCACCTTTGACCCCCATCCGCGTAAAATCATCCATCCGGAGTTTCCCTTGCAGCTCCTGACAACTTTGGAAGAGCGCGCGGAATTGCTGGCGGAGTCCGGTTTGGATCACTTGGTGGTTCAGCCCTTTACGCCAGAATTTGCGGCCTGGTCTTCTCTGGATTTTGTTCGACGCGGCCTCGTGCAGCACTTGGACGTTCGCCGCCTCGTCATTGGCTACGACCACCACTTCGGCAGAAACCGGGAGGGGACCTTTGCGCACCTCCAAGAATTCGGACCGGTCTACGGTTTTGAAGTGGAGGAGATCCCTCCGCACGACGTGGACGCGGTGCGCGTTTCCAGTACCAAAATTCGCACCGAATTGCTGGCGGGAGCCGTGGATCGGGCGGCCGAGTGGCTGACGCGTCCCTACTTCTGTACCGGTACCGTGG
>CANHXZ010000066.1 GCA_947464785.1 Flavobacteriales bacterium
GATTTGTTGGCGGCCACCTTTCCCAATACCTTGTTGTTGGCGGTGCTGTCGATGGTGTTTGCGGTACTCTTGAGCATTCCACTGGGAATTGCATCCGCACTCTACATGGGCTCTTGGTGGGACCGGGGAATCGCATTCGTGTCCACCTTAGGCATGGCCGCTCCGAGTTTTTTGGTAGCGATTTTGATTGCCTGGTGGCTTGGTTTTGCGTGGCACGATTGGACCGGACTTCCGCTCACGGGCAATTTTCGGGAACTGGACGACTACGGGGAGTCCATGCACGTGCATTGGAGGCATGCGGTGCTGCCCGCGCTGACACTGGGCATCCGGCCGTTGGGTGTTTTGATTCAAATGATGCGTTCCTCTGCTTTGGAAGTTTTGTCCCAAGACTACATCCGCACTGCTCGGGCTAAAGGGGTCACTACCGCCGGACTGGTTTGGCGCCACGTTCTCCGCAATGCGTTCAACCCGTTGGTCACCACATTATCCGGTTGGTTTGCCGGTTTGTTGAGCGGTGCCGTTTTTGTGGAAGCCGTTTTTGGTTGGAACGGAACGGGCAAGCTCATGGTGGAGGCGTTGAACGGACGGGATCTGCCCGTCATCATGGGGTGCGTACTGTTTCTCTCCGTGGTTTTTGTGGTATTGCAGGCGTTGGTGGATGCAGCTTACGGTTTCTTGGACCCGCGGGCAAATCGTACCTTCACGGCATGAAAATGCTTGCTGGTAACTGGAAAATGAACACCACTCCCCAAGAGGGATTGGCGTTGTTGGATGAATTGGTAGAAGGTTTAACCCCAGACCGAATTGGAGACGTTCACCTGGTGGTGGCTCCTCCGTTTACCCACTTGTGGGCCTCCGTGCAACGGTTGTGGGACTTCCCAGAAATCAGCGTTGCCGCGCAAAACTGCCACGAACAGGCTAGCGGGGCCTTCACCGGAGAGGTTTCCTTGCCCATGCTGAAGGATTTAGACGTGGACGCGGTTTTGTTGGGCCATTCGGAGCGACGTCAGTACTTTGGTGAAACGGACCGTCAAATTGCAGCCAAGCTGCGCGCTGCGCTCAACGCTGAACTATCCCCACTACTTTGTGTGGGAGAAACGCTCGACGAGCGCAAGTCCGGCCGGGAATGGGAGGTTGTTCAACACCAGTTGCAGGTGGCGTTGGCGGAGGTTTCTGCCGACGAGGCCCACAACGTAGTGGTGGCCTACGAACCCGTTTGGGCCATCGGAACCGGAGAAGTTGCTTCCCCCGAACAAGCCCAAGAGATGCACGCCCGCATCCGCACTTGGCTCCGCGAACGCTTTGACGCAGAAACCGCGTCCATCATGGCTCTGCTTTACGGCGGAAGCGTGAAGCCGGACAATGCTGCGGCCCTTTTTGGACAAAAAGACATCAACGGCGGACTGATTGGCGGTGCCTCCTTGAAAGCCAACGACTTTTTGGCCCTGCTGGACGCCCTGCGTTCGGCCTAAAATACCCCCTCATGGATTACGTATGCTTGGACTTGGAGGTAGCCAACTCCATCGCCTTGGAATTGCTTCAAGCCGATTTGGACGCCCTGCCCGTAGAAACGGTTGATTTTCCCGATGGTGAAGAGGGGTGCCGCGCTTTGGCCTACATCCCCCTGGATCAATTTCAAGGGGTGACGGCAGAAGACTTTCCCCTGGCTTCGTCGGTGGGCGAAGTTCGCTGGACGGAAACCCGGATGGAGCACCAAAATTGGAATGCCGTGTGGGAGGCCTCGTTTTCGCCCATTTCGGTGGGGAACCAACTGCTCATCCGCGCACCCTTTCACGAGGCTCCCGCCGCAGGTGCCTACGAGCACGAAATCGTTTTGGAACCCAAGATGGCCTTTGGCACCGGGCACCACGCCACCACCTACCTGATGTGCGAGGCACTGTTGGCGATGCCTTTGTTGGGCAAGCGCGTGCTGGACATGGGGTGCGGCACCGCGGTACTTGCGGTTTTGGCCGCCCAACGAGGAGCATCGTTTTCTGCCGGGATTGACATCGACGAACACGCTGTGCGAAATGCACGCGAAATTGCAGCAAACAACGCCTTTCCGGAAATGCCCTTGGCGGTAGGGGATGCCCGCGTTCTGCCGCTGCTGGACTGGACGGCCCCGGGATTTGATGTTTTTATCGCCAACATTCAACGCAATGTGTTGTTGGAGGACCTCGCCACCTACGCGCCCTTCGTTCGGCCGGGGGGTGTGGTACTTTTGAGTGGGTTTTACGAAGAGGACGTGCCCGTTCTGCGCGAACACGCGGAATCTTTGGGCTTGGTTTTTGAAGGTATGGCCTCAAAAGATCGGTGGTGCCGCATGGATTTGCGCAAACCCTAAGTCGTTTTAACCGGTACTCAAGGAAAAAGCATGAAACCAACGTCCGATTCGTTTCTACCGCGTGCAATCCGTTGGTTTTTGGTTATTTTGTTACCCGTTGTCGTGGCGACGTCGGCTCGCGCGCAATCGCTTAAAGCGTTTCCGACGGAACCCAAAGCATTTGAGGAAGCCTTTGCGAAGACCTTCGCAACCCTGTACGGGAACAAGAAGGCCGCGGATCAAGAATTAATCCCCTTTTGGGCGGCCTGGGAAAACCAATCCCCGGAAAATCAAGTCAAGTGGATTCAATTGGCCAACGGACTGGTCAAAAAGCGCGCAACCAATTTGGAGCCGTGGATGAACTACACCGAAGTCTTCCGCGCGTGGTGCGCTTTGGAGGACGAAGGGGTGGACGACGCTTGGCTGGAACACTCCGAGGAATTGCTGAAAAAAGCACCCCTGCGGGAGTACACGGATCATTTCCGCCAATGGAAACTGATTTGGTACCGAGGCGAACTGTTCAACGACGGCAATTTGGTGTGGCGTTTGGCGGAAACGCCTATCGCTTTTGGGGCAGACCCCCTTCCATACGTAGTACTTGAGGCCCAACAAGTTCGGGGTCGGTTCAAAACGGATTCCACCGTGGTGGACGCCGTCAACGGTAAATACTACCCCACGGCGCACCGCTTGGAGGTTCGCGAGGGCGCATTGGTTTCCTGGACGCGTGCGGGCTTTTCCCCGGATTCGCTCTACGCAGAGTTGGGCCCCTTTGTTTTGGACGCCAGCAAACCCGGTTGGACCGCAGACACCGCTACTTTGTACAGCAAGATGTACCTGCGTGAGCCCGCCTTGGGCAAGTTTGAGGAGCGATTGAGCGTGCGGAGTGAGGAAGAACGCGCCACTTTTCCCCGCTTTGAGGGATTTGAGGACCGACTGGTGCTGACGGACTTTTTTCCGGGGGTGGACTACACCGGAGGATTTTCCGTTATGGGGCGAAGGTTTTTTGCGTCGGTGCGCCAAGGACGTGCTCAGTTCGTCTTCAAATACGACCAAAAACCGGCTTTGCGGTTGCGCGCGCCGCGTTTTTTGATCACGCCCGAAGCCCTATCCTCGGAGCAAAGTGCCGTATCCTTCTTGTTTGCCAGCGGGGATTCCCTGTACCACCCCAAATCGGAAATCAGGTTTGACCCGGCAACCCAAGAAGTCCGCATTCGTCGGCCCCAAGTGGGGCTGGCCCTGGTTCCCTTTGTGGATTCCTACCACGGAGTCGATATTTATTTGGATAAAATCGACTGGAAAACAGACCAGCCGGCCTACTTTTTGGGTACCCTCAATTTGGGTACGCCCGCGCCCATGGTGGTGGAGAGCCGGCAGTACTTCCGGGGCGATCGATTCAGTTCGCTGCAAGGATTGGCGGCCAAAAATCCGCTGTATCTGGTGGATAAAATTGCCACGTCGTACAACAACAGTTTGAGCTTGAAGGACATGGCTCGTGCCTACGGCATGGGCGGGCAGGCCTGCGAAATTTTCATGATGGAACTGGCCGTCATGGGTTTTGTTCGCTACGATTTGGAGCGCCAGTGGATTGACGTGCAACCCAAGGTGCGGGAGTACATTTTGAACGACCAAGCCAAGCGCGATTACGACGTCATCCAATTGGTTTCCGAAGTGGCCACCGGCATGAACGCTCAAGTCAGTTTGCTGACCGGGGACATGGATTTGGTGGGCATCCGGGAATTGGCGGTGTCTGATTCGCAAAAAGTGGCTTTTTATCCGGAAAAGCAGCGGATTGTGCTCAAAAAAGGGTTGGATTTTGACTTTGACGGGGTGGTAAAAGCCGGTCGGTTTACTTTTCACGGACGCCAGTTTCGCTTCACCTACGTGCCCTTTGAGTTGGCCATGGCCACCATCGACTCCATGAAATTTGCCGTCGAATCGTTTGAGGCAGAGTCCGACGGCCGCAAACGTTTGGTTCAGGTGCGCAACACCCTGCAAAACATCAACGGTCGGCTGCAAATTGACCATCCCCAGAACAAGTCCAGTACCAAGCGCTACACCGAATACCCCATTTTCACCAGCGGAAAGCGATCGTACGTGTACTACGACAAACCGTCGACCTACGGCGGGGTGTACAAAAGAGACAAGTTCAACGTTGAAATTGCTCCGTTTGTGATTGATTCTCTGGACAATACCTCCACGCAAGGCCTCAAGTTTGACGGGGTGTTCACGTCCTCCGGGATTTTTCCGGTCATGAACCAAAAGATTGGCGTGCAGCGCGATTATTCGTTGGGATTCACCGCACAAACCCCAGCCTCCGGCTGGGGAGCCTACGGCGGCAAAGGCACCGTGGTGGGTGAAATCTCCTTGAGCCTCAAAGGTTTGGAGTCCAAGGGAGATCTGGTGTACGTGCGCACCCGATCCCAGGCAGATCCCTGGGTGCTCTTCCCGGATTCCACGCGCGGTTTGGCACTGCAATCCCAGTTGACCGCCTTGGCCGGTTCCGCCACCACCGGCCATCCGGACATGGTTGGTCAAAAGCTTCAGGTTCAGTGGTATCCCTACGCGGCCACCTGGAAGGCACGCACCACGCGCGATTCCTTGGCGATTTACGGCAAAGAAAACGGCTGGTTCCGCGGGCAGTTGGTGTACCGTCCAGACAAATTAAGTGCTAATGGAGTTTTGGGCCTGCACCGCTCCGAAACCCAGTCTGCAGAGATGGCTTTGTTTGCAGGGAGCATCAAATCCAACCGGGCTGATTTCCGGGTGCGCGCCGCAGATAGCGGCCCGTGGGGCTTTGTGTTGCCCAACGCCACCGCCAACCTGGACTTGGTGGCGCGAAAGGGAACCTATGTGAGCAATGCGGGTGCCTCCCGGATGCAGTTCCCCATCAACCAGTACGCGTCCACCATGGACCGGGCGCTTTGGGACATCCCCAAGGAATCCGTAGCCTTGTCCAAAGGCACGGTGGGGGCTCAGGCAGAACTGATCTCGCAGCATCCGCAACAAGATTCGCTCCGGTTCAACGCCTCCAAGGCCGTATTCTTTTTGCGTCCCAGCGTATTGAAAGGGGAGGGGGTACCGCATGTGGACGTGGCCGACGCCCGTATTTTTCCGGATTCCAACCGCGTGGTGGTGAATGCCCAGGCCTACATGCGTCCTTTGAAGAACGCCAAGATTACAGCTCCGCGGGTAGAAGCGCACCACCAAATGGAAAAGGCGGATTTGCTGGTGGAGGGGCGCTACAAATTCGGCGGAACCGCCACCTACTTGTACCGCGATGTGAACGACCAGGTGTTGCCCATTGCGTTCAGTCGGGTGCAGTCGGACAGCGGCGGAACTACCTACGGACGCGGGGATTTGAGCAAGGAAAAACCGTTCCCCATCAGCCCGTATTTCCAATTTTACGGGGTCGCCAAAATGTACTCGGCTCAGGAACACCTGACGTTCGACGGTTTTACCACCATCACGGCACAGTGCCCGTCGGTTTCCTCGCAGTACTTCCGCACCAAGAGCGTGGTGGATCCCACGGACATCGTGCTGGAATTGCCCAGCCGGGACACGGCGAAAGGCTTGAACCGGGTGTTCAACGGCATCTACTTGGCCCAGGATTCTGCCGCTCCGTACGCGGCCTTCATTGGTCGTGGAGGAGCCCGAGCTTCCGTGGAATTGATTGGAGCCTACGGCGTTCTGTTCTACGAGCCGGAGTTCAAGCAGTACACCGTCACTACGCGCCGACGCATGGAGGACCCCGAAGCTCCAGACAACGTGCTCACCCTGAATACCGAAACCTGTGTGGTGGAAGGCACGGGCCAGCTGCGGTTGGGCGAAAACACCGGTTTGTTGGAGATGAAGACGTTTGGCCGCATTGCCGCGGATTTGCGCAAGTCCACCATGGAGGCCGACGTGGCGCTGACGTTGCAGTTCTTGTTTCAGCCGGACGTCCTCAAAGGCTTGGGCGCGGAACTCGCCACCGAATCGCCGGGTGATTTCCTCACGGATGCCGCCGTGGAGCTTTGCAATTTCAGCTTGGACCTCAAGGACCGGCAGGAGTACTACAAAGAGGGCGTTGCCGGCAAATTGCCGCGTCCCATGCGCACCACCCTGTTCCTGGATCAGGCCCACCTCACGTGGGACGCCGGTTTGCGCACGTTTCGGTCCGACGGTCCCTTGGTTTTGGGCGGGGTGGACGGCACCACCCTGCACCGGGAGGTGGAAGGAATCTTGGAATTGCGCAAGAAATCGCGCGGCGACGAATTCACCTTGTATGTGAAAACCGCAGCGGATTTGGAGCATTTCTTCCTCTACAAACGCAATATTTTGCAGTTCTACAGCACGCACAAGCCCTACTTAGACGCCATCCTCTCCACCGATCCCAACAAACGCAGCATACCGCCCAAGGACGGCCAGTCACCGTTCGTGTACAACACCTCCACCCGCGGCAAAATGCGCCTGTTCTTGGAGAATCAGCCCGTTCCGGCGGACGACCCGGAGGGTTCGGTGGAGCAGCCGGGCGCACTGCCACCGGACGGGGGAGGAGGGCAGTAGTAGGTCATGAACCTAGGCAGTAATTGCGTCGAGTTCAGCGAATTCGGGTATAATGGTGGGTAGGGCAAGCATTTTGTCCTGTAATTCCAGCGATTTTTTAGACGAACACTTGGACATTTATCTGCTTTTCGTATATTTGCACTCCTATTAGGGAATGGCCCTGTAGCTCAACTGAATAGAGCACTTGACTACGGATCAAGAGGTTTTAGGTTTGAATCCTAACAGGGTCACAAAGAGACTGAAGCCCGCTGCACTGCAGCGGGCTTTTTGTTACAAGAAAGTTATAATCCTAAATGACTGATGTAGCCTAAGTTGAATTACATGTTAAATCGTTGAATAGGGCTAAGTACCCCCAATGCCGATGCGGAAAGTTGCCCGCCCGTCGGTTGAAAACACGTAGGATGGTTCTGAACCTGAATCGATACCGCCAAATTTTGTCCCTGCAGCGAGCTAAGCCCCACGAAGGAAAGCAAAGACACGAAAAGAGCAGCAAAACGATTGTTGTTCATGGAGTTCAAAAATACGACGAGCAACCCTTGCCTAGGCCCGAGTTGCTCGTCTCAAAAGAAGGAAAAGCGTTTCCAGTCTTATTTCTTTGTTTTTTCGGGCGTTTTTTCTGCCGTTTTCACCGGCTTATTGGCTTTGCGGTCGGATTTTGGCTTGCGTTCAAAGAACACCAAATTCAATCCTACGCTAAAATTAACGCGATCCAAAGTAGTCGGAATGAGTGGCATTTGCGCTACCGCGTCGTACGAAGGCAACATCCCAAACGCAGAGCTGGCAAAGTACAACTGCAGCGGGGGAAGAATGCGCATCTGAAGGGCTACGGAGTACTGGTCCGACATGGGTTGGCTTCCGCTTAAAAAGCGCGTGTAGGCACCCGAGATCTGCCAACCCTTCATCAAATTGGCGTGGTATTCGGCGGCCACAGCAGTGTAGGACAGCGAGGGACGTGCAACTTGGGAGTACCGAACGCCAATGCTGTGCCACTTGGCCAAATCCCAGTAAGCGGCAGCATGAATCGCTTGAAACGGTTTAAACGTTTGTTCCGAGGGAGACGTCAGGTCCAGGTTAAACGCCAAGGAATCTTGAATTTGCTGAACAAACGAATCCAAAGGATCCACCCCGGTATCTGCAGCATTCCATTGAAAACCAGAGGTTTTGATGGAGTTGTTGATGGCAACTTGAAATCCGCGTGAAACACTGGTGCCCGCACCCAATCCCAAAACGGAACCGGTTACGCGAAACTTCTTGATCGGGCGCAAAGTGGCGCCCAAGTCAACGCTGGAATACGAAGGCATCAATTGCGCCAATGCCAAGTACTCGTCCTCGTTTAAACTTTCCAAGTAGGTTTGAAGCTCGTCCGGGTTTTGCCCCATGCTTCGGTCCAGAATGCCGTAGTACGCCAGGTTGCCTTGTGCCGCAATGGATAATTCGTTCAGGCCGTTGGCCAACGACGAAGAATTGAAATGCAGTTTGTCAAAGCGCATTCCGCCGTCCGCCAAGATGTACGTTTGGTTGAAGGCGGCGCCCACGCGCAACTTTTTGCTCAATTTGACCTGAAGTCCAGCACTGGCCGTAATGCGGTTGGAAATGCCAAAGGCTAAATCACTGAAATCCCCTTGGTAGTTGGGGTCAATGTTGCCGTTCAAATCGCGCATGCCGTTCAGCGCAAACCGCGCCAAATCGTTGTCCAAAGCAAAACGCGCATCCAATTGATTTTTGATGCTGCCGAAGATCAAAATATTCCGGCCCAACTTCATGCCTGCGCTCAACAAGTCCACGTCGATCTGCGCCGTGATTTGTTCGGTTGGGGTGGTGAAGCCGGTGAAATTACCGTTCACATCGCCCAAGTACTGGGACAACGGTCGGGTAAATTGCAGGTTGGTAGTTACCGTTGGCAAACCCAACCACAGGGCCGTGCGCACTTCTGCGCCCGGATTCATTTTTAACGTATTCGGATTGCCGCGCATTCCAAAAAGAAGCGATTCTTGAGCGCTGGCAGAGGCCGTCAAAGCAACAGCCACGGAGAAAATTAGGAACTTTTTCATGGTTGATTGCTCAGTTAACGGTGTATTCCAAATCCACTTCGATGCCCAACAAGACGCGCAGGGCAGAGGAAGTCAACAACTTAACCGGAACGGTGCCGTTGTTGGAGGTTGCCATCACCGCTTGAATCTCGCAAACGGAGCTTCCCAAAACTTTTTCAGCGGTTTCAGCATCCAAATCCAAGATAGCCGTGTTTTGAACCGGAGCGGTTACCAAACCGGTTGTGGGATCCACCGAACCGCTTTGCAACAAGGTCAAGTTTTCGTTGTGGGTCAATACCCCAGTGGAGTCAAAGAA
>CANHXZ010000067.1 GCA_947464785.1 Flavobacteriales bacterium
CGATTCCCCGGTCCCACCACGAGCCCATGTAGAGTGCGGAGGCAATTCCCAGTGGAATGCTCAAGAGTACCGCAAACAACATCGACAGCACGGCCAACAACAAGGTATTTGGAAAGGTGGCGGCCAACAAATCCACCACCGACGTTCCGGGTCGTTGGTAGCTGGTTTGCAAGTCCGGCCAATCCAATGTCCAACCGTCGGCCCCGGGACGCACCGGCGAAAGGTGCATTAAAAACCGACCGTACTGAACCGGCAGTGGTTGGTCAAAACCGTATTGTTGGCGCAGCAAGGCCAGTTGTTCGGGATCTTCCCGCTGGTCCAACATCATCCGCGCCGGGTCCCCAGCTACCCCGTGAAACAGGAAAAACACCAGGGTTGCAACGCCCCACAGCACCAAAAGCGATTGACCGATGCGCCGCACTGCGGTTTACTTTGTCAACGCTTGCAAACCTTCCGCCAATGCCGAGTCCGGATTCCAGGAGGACGTGATGTCGTTGCCGTGCAGGTGCATCACGATTTTGCCCTTTTGCAGCAGGGTAATTCCCGGATTTCCGCGGTTGATGGTCTTGACCGTGGTTCCGTCCATGGCCGCCCACGCAAAGGGTGCGTTGTATTGATGCGCCCATTCGTCAATCTCTTCCGGACTGGACGACGTCAACGCTACTACCGTCCAACCTTGCTTCTCCCAAGCCCAGGCGGCATCCGCAATGCGCTTGAAATTTTCTGCGTCGGTCCGATCCAATCGGTACAGGGTCACCCAGATTACTTTTTCTTCAGCCAACAGAGAGGCTGTGCGGTCTTCGCCGTCCACCACCAACGAAAAATCGTGAATGGGCGGCACGTATCCTTCCTGGATCTTCGCTTGCCGAATTTTGTCTGCCTGCAGCTCCCAATCGGTCTTTTCGTACCATTTTTCTTGCGTGTAGGCGGTGCCGCTGACTTCAATTTCCTCGCCCGACTGCTTGTTTTTCAAGGTGTAGTAGGTCTCGTAAACCGGACCTTGCAAACCCAATTCCTCTGCCGATTTCATGGACTCCTCCACCACCGTGCCGGGTTTGTAGGCGCGAAAATCCCATACCGGAAGGTGGTGCAGTACCCAGTACCCAAAAAACAAGGAAGAAATCAGGGCTGCGGACAACACCACTCCGTTCGCCTTGGAGGGCACTACGGGCTGAATGAACGACTTACCCCAATACAGGACAGCAATCAAAACCGACAGCACCACGTCCTTGGTGAAGGACTCCCACGGAGTCAACGGAATAGCGTCGCCAAAGCAACCGCAATCGGTCACTTTGTTGAAGTAGGCACTGTAGAAGGTGAGGAAGGTGAAGAAACCCATCATGAGGGCCAACAGCAGCAAGGTCCATTTGCGGAATACCCCCAACAAGAGCGCTACTCCCAACATAACTTCCAAAACCACCAAAAAAACGGCCAATGCCAGGGCAAAAGGCTCCAAAAAAGGCAAATTCAGAACACTTTCAGAGAAATACTCCTCCAACTTGTACCCAAAACCAACGGGGTCGTTGAGCTTGATGACTCCGGAAAACACAAACAAGGCTCCGACCAACAGCCGAGCCAGTTGGGTTGCAACGGAAGCGAACGAAAACGTCTTCATGGTGTATTAGGATTTCATTTTGATTAACGCAAAAGCCGCGTAATTGATCATGTCCAGGTAGTTGGCTTCTACCCCCTCGCTGACCAGAGTTTGGCCCGCATTGTCTTCAATTTGTTTGACGCGCAGAATTTTTTGAAGGATCATGTCCGCCAAACTGGGAATGCGCATGTCGCGCCAAGCCTCACCGTAATCGTGGTTCTTCTTTTCCATCAATTGAAATGCCTTATCTGCCTGCTTATCAAATTCATGCAGCGCCTCTTCAGCACTCAAATCTGGCTGATCCACCACCCCCAATTCCAACTGAACCAAAGCCGCAATGCTGTAGTTCAGCAAACCGATGAACTCGCCTTCGATGGGATCGTCCACCAGTTGCGTGCCGGCTTGCTGGATGCTCCGAATGCGGTTGGCCTTGATGTACAGTTGATCCGTCAACGAGGGAAGACGGAGAATGCGCCACGCCGGGCCGTAATCGAGCAGTTTTTTCGCAAACAAGGCGCGGCATTCCGCCAAAACAGCCGCGTATTCGGTTTGGGTTCGGGTCATGGGTTACCTTTGAACAGCGAAGATACAATACAATCGATGGTGCACTTTGTCCGACTCCGCCAAGGCCTTTGGTCTTTGGAAAACCCCGTGGTTCTGGGTATTCTGAACGCAACCCCGGATTCGTTCTACGCGGACGGTCGGGCACTGGCGGAAGAGGCCTTCGCAAAAGCGGCTTCCTTGATTGCGGACGGGGCCGATTGGATCGACGTGGGCGGCTGTTCCACACGGCCGGGCTCCACCCCACCCACGGAAGAAGAAGAATGGCAGCGCATCGCTCCGGTTTTGAACTACTTGGCTAAAAACCACCCCACCGTTCCCGTTTCCGTAGATACCTACCGCGCGACCGTTGCCCAGCGCTCCCTGGACGCAGGCGCCTCCATGATCAACGATGTATCCGCCGGTCTTTGGGATCCAAAAATGGCACCCCTGGTTGCTGCGTCCCAAGTGCCGTACATTGCCATGCACCACCAAGGACGGCCGGACGCCATGCAAGTGGCTCCGCAGTACACCCAGGTGGTTCAGGAAGTTTTTGGCTTTTTTGCCCAACGCTTGGACGAACTTCGCAGCTTGGGCGTGAACGACGTGCTGCTCGATCCCGGCTTTGGATTCGGCAAAACCGCGGACCACAACTTCAACCTCTTGGACCAATTGGAGGTCTTTCAGACACTGGGTTGCCCATTGTTGGTAGGTGTTTCCCGCAAATCGATGATCTACAAATCATTGGATACCACACCCGAACTCGCCCTGAACGGAACCACCGCGGCCCACGCCTGGGCCTTGGACCGCGGAGCACACGTGTTGCGCGTGCACGACCCCAAAGCTGCCCAGGAAACGGTTCGACTGCATCAGCTCCTTACTGCCTCGCGCGCTCCGCACGCCTAGCCTACCGCGCGCCTTTGGCGCCTGTCAAGCGTCGGATAGAAACTCCACTTTTTTCCATTCCCCATTTTTCCAGGTCCATTGCTGGTAGCAATGGGTTGAATCCCAATCCGGAAGGTTGCGAATGCACCGCTCCAGCGATTCGTTCCAAACCGGAACTTGCCCCCCAGGTTCCGCAGAACCCCGGAGGCGTTGCCGAACGGGAGCCGTTTCCACCGACCAGAAAAAGTCGTTCCGGTATTGGTTGGCCGTTGCGTAGGACCACGCGGTATCCGGGGTGCATACCTCCAGAACCCAGGAATAAGTCGTTCGGTACACTACGGCGTGTGCCGCAGGCAATTCGTGCAACGAAAGCGTCCAAAAAAACCACACCGGCACCCACGCCGCGGCCAGCACCCAGCGCCCGACGCCCGAAACCCGCCACACCGTCCAGGCGGCACCCAAAGCCAAACCCAACGCAATCAATTGCTGAACCTCGGACGGAAAAAGTCCCTCCGAAGCCGACGTGGGGTGCAAACCCCACTGAACCAAAAGAGCCACGCCTTCATTGACCCAGTGCGCCCAGTGCAGTTCCCAACCTCGCCACACGCCCTCCAACGCTCCCAGCGGCGCGACCGAAAAAACCACCCACTCCAACATTCCTTGAACAATCCAAACGCCCAACAGAATTTCAAACAGCGGCCCGGCTACCGCATTGGACACCAAAAACACCCACGAAAATTGATGAAAAACCACCACCGTCAAGGGGATGGTGGCCATTTGGGCGACCCAAGAAGTCCACCAAGCCGCGGCGCGGGAACCAACATCCTTGGGAGTCCAGAGCATGATGCCCGCCAAAGAAACCACGCTCAATTGAAAACCCAAATCAAACAACCACAAGGGAAACAGCACCAAAAGAGCCAGAGCTACCAACGTCAACTGGTGCAAACCGGCTTGCGGACGGTGCAGCCACCGTCCCACCACCGCAAAGGAAGTCATGGCTGCCGACCGGACGGCGCTGGGCGCTGCGCCGCTGACGGCGGTAAAAAGCACCACCACGCCCAAGCCCAAAACCTCCCAACGCCTGCCGGACCGCCTGCCGGAACGCGCCGCCATTGCGGCAAAAAACGAAAAAATCAAGCTCATGTGAAACCCGCTGATGGACACAATGTGCGCCAATCCCAAGCGCGCAAACCCCTCCCGCAATTCCGGGGTAATTCCGGATCGATCGCCCACCAACAAAGCCCGAATCAAGCCCCGGGTTTCTCCCGAATAAGCCCAACGATCAATCCACGCGCTCGCATAGGACTGAAGGCCCACCAACCACCCCCGCCAGGAAAAACCTTCCTCGTTCCAAGCAAGCAGTTGCCCCTGCTCCACCCAATACCGACCGCTGAACCCCTGCGGGCCGTATACTGCCCGCGCGGAGAATCCCCCCGGTACCCGCGGGCCCAACAGTGGTTCCACCCGTCCCTCCACCGCCCAACGGGACGGAAAATTCGTCGGGCGGTGCAGAGTGTCGCGCCAAACCACACGCCACCAAAGCCCTTCGTCGTCCTCAAAAGTGTTCTTGTCCCACAAAACACCGGCAACAACGTACCGTGAAGGACCCTCCGGTTCCGGAGGCCAGGCTTCACGGGTTCGCTGCCCACCCAAAAATCCAAACAGCAAAAAATAAGAACCCCAAGCGCACCAGCGGTTTCCTGTGAGGCCTAAAACCAAAAGGACCGCAGCCACACCCCAAAAGGCCAGCTCCACGGACCTACCCGTATCCGCCAACAAACGGGCAAAATACTGCTCTTGGCTGAGGGCGCCGCCCACCGCCCAACCCACCAAAGGAACTGCCCACGGATGCTTCATTGCGGTGCAAAGCTGCACCCCAAAACCGCCGACAGTCGGTTTTAAACGACTAAATACGGATGTCGGAACTCAACGGGCCACCGCCAAGCGCGTACCCGGGTAGTAATGCGCCAAAATATCGGCCGTGCGGTACCCCAAACGAGCCATCCGGTAGGCTCCTTCTTGCGAAAGCCCTACCCCGTGGCCAAAGCCCTTGCCCCGGAGGACCACCTCGCTGCCCGCGTCTTCCACGGTGAAGTAGGTGGAGCGCAGGCCAAACTTCTCGCGCACTTCGCGCAATTTGAGCGTCTTTCCCCCGTACACAAAAAGCGCAGAACGTTGCGACCCTTGTGCTATGGACAATACGGCCTGACGGAACGCCGCGTCGGTGCTGCTTTGTCCCATTTTCTGGGCGAAAAAGCGAATGAACCACTCTTTGTCCAGACGTTTGGTCCAATGCGTTTGCGGACAGCGCAAACTGAAGGTGTCTGGCTGCGCAATCAGGTACGGAATGGCCTTGCTCCAAACTTCTTCGGAGCGCGAGGTGTAACCGCCTGAGTTGGCGTGAAAAACCGCTTCAATGGCTCGGCCAAAGCTGTCGACCAAAATGGAATCCCGCGTGGAATGGGCCGCCCAAACAATGTCTGAGGCGTGGGCTCCCTTGGGCAATCCGTGAAAAACCTGCGAGCCCACCCCGTCGGTAACCATGTAGCCCTCAGCCGCGTGTTTTCTCTGGTTGCGCAACAACCAAGTACGAGCAATGATGGCTTGTGCGCGGTAGTAATTAGGGTGAAACAAAGTTCCTCCCTCCGCTTCCACCACCCCCGCAACGTAATCATCCACAGGAACATACGCTACCGGAATTAAACCGGAAGCCTTTGGTTGAACCAACAATGTACCGTGCATGCGGCGTTCGGAGCCGCTGGAACGCAAACCGTACGACGGTTCGGCACCACCCTCTTGGGGTAAAGGCACCCAAGACACCGCAGAAACCCCCGAGGCCAAAGGCGGTTCTCCGGTTCGGCCCACATGGATCAAAGAACCGGACCGCTCCACAAAATAGCTGGACTTAACCCAACCCAACGCCCGTTCCACGGTGTCCCAGTTGGCAAAGTCGCCGCGCTTGACCAAAAGGGCAAAATCCCCGGAAAGGGGTCGTACCTGAACACGGGACGTACCGGTTGAAAATTGACGCACCGCCACCAACGCCGGCAGTCGATCCTCACCGACCAAATCCGTGCTTGGAGCTGGTATTCCAAACGTTTGCACCTGGGCATTCAGCGGAGCATTTCCGCCCACGAGCCCCAAGAACACTAAGGCCCCTGCGGCAATCCCGGTGCGCAACCAGCGAATGGCCCGCTCGGCCAAACGATTGGAAACCCCGGGAGCACCCAGCTTCGTGCGCAATTCGGCAAATGCTTGCAACTGGGCCTGGCGGGAATCGGGCTCCTCCAAACGGCGCACGGCGTCCACCACCTTGCCCGGAACGGCCTCCTGCTGCAGCAATTCCGGCACCACCGGACGGTCCAGCACCAAATTGACCAAAGACACGTACTTCACCCGCACCCACTGCTTGGCCAACCAGTAACTGATCGGATGTACGCGGTACACCACCACCTCTGGGGTGTTCCACAAGGCCACCTCCAAGGTTGCGGTTCCGCTGGCCACAACCGCCACGCGTGCCGCGCGAACCAGCGCTTCCGTTTGGCCCACCACTACGGTCCAATCCCCTCCCTCGTACAAACTTGGGTCTACGTGCGGAACACCGGCCACCACCCATTGGTATTCGGGCATTTGACGCGCCACCTCGGCCATCAAGGGGAGCAAGGATTTAATCTCTTGGACCCGACTCCCGGGCAACAAGGCCGCAACGGGGCGATCGCCCGAACTGCGCGCGAAGGACCCACCGTCCAGCACCAACGGCTCTTGGGCGGGAACGTCCAAAACCGGATGCCCCTCGTACCACGTGGAAATGTTGAATTGGCCAAAAAACGACGGTTCAAACGGAAGAATGGGGACCAATACGTCTACATGGGCGCGCAAGGCGTGCACGCGGCCGGGCTTCCAAGCCCACGCCGCGGGGGCGATGTACTGTAGGATTTTGCCTCCTTGCTTCCGGTACCCCGATTGCGTCAAACGTTTGGCCAATTGGGCGTTAAAAGACTGGAAATCCACCAATACCACCAAGTCTGGGTTCCATTCCAACACCGTCTGCACCGCGGTGCGCAACAACCTCAGCATGCGCGGCAGGGCGCGCAGGACCTCTACAAAACCCATGACGGACAATTGCTTCAAATCCACGTCCGGGGCTTTGCCCGCGGCGTGCGCCAAGGCCGGACCGCCCCAAAAACGAATTTCCACCGTGGGATCGTGCAATCGCCAAGCGGCAACCCAGCGCGCAGCGTGGGCATCTCCAGACGGTTCTCCCGCCAAGACAAATACTCTGAGGGGCTTTACAGGTATTCCCACCGCCAATAACCCACGCCTAGAACATACAACATACTGGCCACCAGCAAGCCCATGGCCATGCCTTCTCGTTGGGCCCACAACGCAGCAAAAAACAAACCCGCATTGATGAAAACGCCCAAGGCGAACAAGCGCAACAGCAAAAACTCCCACAGGTCGGAGTCGATCTTTTCAACAGCCGGCAAGGCGGGGTACAATTCCCGCACCACCGCCCAGGCAAACCACGGCGTACCTGCGCCTACCAAGAAGCCTACTGCGGTCTCCACCTCGGCTCGTTCAATTCGGTTGAACAATCTCTTAATCACGGCTCCAAACGGTTGTGCCATGCGCCCAAGGAGGCGTAAGCCGTTAAATCATACGAAACCGGCACGACGCTGACGTATCCGTTGGCCAAAGCCCATTCGTCCGTATCCTGGCCGTGGTCCTCGTTGACAAAGGTTCCGGTCAACCAATAGTAGGTTTTCCCGCGGGGATCCTCGCGTTTGTCAAACTCCTCCACCCACTTGGCTTGCGCCTGGCGGCATACTTTAATTCCAGCGTACGGCGATTTTTCGGGCTTCGGAAAATTGACGTTCAAGCACGTTCCGGCCGGCACGCCCCCGTTCAAGGCTTCTCGCGCAATTTGTTCCACAAACGGCAGGCAGGCTTCAAAGGAGGCGTCCCATCGGTAGTCCAACAAACTGAAGCCAATACTCGGAATCCCTTGCATGGCCCCTTCCACGGCCGCAGACATGGTGCCGCTGTAGATGACGTTGACGGACGCATTGCTCCCGTGGTTGATGCCGCTGACCACCAAATCCGGCTTGCGCTCCAGCAACGCATGCACCGCCAATTTGACGCAATCCACCGGGGTGCCGCTGCAGGCGTACTCCTTTTGCGGGCCGGCGTCCGGATGCACGGGTTCGCAGCGCAAGCTGTTGCTCAAGGTAATGGCATGGCCCATGCCGCTTTGCGGGCTGTCTGGCGCTACAACAACTACATCGCCCAATCGATTCATGGTTTGAATGAGGGCGCGAATGCCGGGTGCGGTGATGCCGTCGTCGTTGCACACCAAGATGAGGGGTCGGTCCTGCCAATTTGCCATACTGCAAATCTAATTCGTAAGTCGGCACGGGTTTTGTAATTTCACCTCCGAAATCTAAATCCATCATGATTGTAATCCTGCTTTTCTTCATGGGCGTCGGCTACTTCGTCCAATGGCAACTCAAAAAACGGTTCACGCGCTACGGCGAGGTGTTTTTGCCCAGCGGTTTGACCGGTCGGCAAATTGCCGAACGCATGCTGGCGGACCACGGCATTTACGACGTGCGGGTCATCTCCGTGCCGGGATCGCTGTCCGACCACTACAACCCCGCGGACAAAACAGTCAATTTGTCTCCTGAGGTGTACAGCGGTCAAAGCGTATCTGCCGCCGCCGTTGCGGCGCACGAGTGCGGACACGCCGTGCAGCACGCCACAGCCTACGCTTGGTTGAACATGCGCTCCAAAATGGTGCCCATGGTGAACTTCAGTTCGCAAATCATGAACGCCCTCTTCCTCCTGTCCATTTTGGGCGTGGCCGCGTTCGGTTTGAACTACGATTTGATGATCCAAGTGATCATTGCGGCTCAAGCCGTTTTGACGGTTTTTGCCCTCATCACCCTACCCGTTGAATACGACGCCAGCAACCGCGCCCTGGTGTGGTTGGAGCGCACGTCCATCACCGTGGGCATGCAGCAAGACCAAGCAAAAGACGCTTTGAAATGGGCGGCCCGCACCTACTTGGTGGCGGCCATTGCCTCCGTAACGCAGTTGGTGTACTACATCATGCTGTACATGGGCCGGAGCGACGACTGATCGCCTTTAGGCTTTTATCTGTACAGAACCTCCCATTC
>CANHXZ010000068.1 GCA_947464785.1 Flavobacteriales bacterium
CGCATTTGGCCTCCGCGGACCAACCGGATCAAGACGACTTCACCCGACGACAGTTGGCTTCCTTTCAAGCCGCCGCCGACGCCCTGTCCCGCGGTTTGGGCTATCCGGTCTGGCGCCACGCACTCAATTCCGCCGGTGCAGCCCGCTTCCCCGAAGCCGCGGGCGACCTCGTTCGCCTGGGCCTGGGCCTCTACGGCTACTCTTCCGTCCCCAGCGAACGCAGCTGGTTGCGCCCCGTAGCCGGCCTTTTTTCCGTGGTTTCCCAAGTGCGTACCGTTCCAACCGGCGATTCCGTTTCCTACGGCGGCACGTGGGTGGCCCCGGAACCGCGCGAAATTGCTACCATCCCGGTGGGTTATGCCGACGGTTTTGCGCGTTCCCTCAGCAACGGCGTGGGACACGTCTGCATCCGCGGTCGTCGCGTTCCGGTGGTGGGGGTGGTGTGCATGGACATGTTCATGGTGGACGTCACCGGTTTGGGTTGCCAAAAGGGCGACCGCGTGGAGTGGTTTGGCCCCACGCAATCCCTGTACGAGGTGGCGTCGGAAATGCAAACCATTCCCTACGAAGTACTTACCGGACTCAGTCCCCGGATCAAACGTTTGTATGTTCGGGCCGACCACTGACGCCCCCGCCCGCGTTACCGTTGTTTTGCTGGCCCTGTACGCCGGTTTCTTGCCTTGGTGGAACACCGGAGCCACCGCGGCCTTGGTGGCCTTGGTCCTGTGGGGATTGCCTCGTTTTTTTCGCACGCCTTTTGCCCTGCCCCGCGCGTTTTGGCCGCTGTGGGCGGCCTTTCTGGTGGCCTTGGTGTGGGCCTTTTGGGACGGGGGCTGGGCCGCGGTTCTGCGCTTTTTGCCCTGGATTTTGGTGGTTCCGGCACTGCAGCCGTGGTCCGCAGCGGTTCGCGTTCGCGGCTGGCTCCTGGGGGTAGCCCTGGGCGTCTTGTGGCTGATTGCCGCGCAAACCGCGCGCCTTGGGGGGTACGAGCTTCCCTCCTTGAACCCCGCAGATTCCCACGCGGCAGCGCGGGTGGCCTCTGCTCGTGCCTTTGGCGGAGTGGGCCACCAGCACGTCTATTGGGCGCTTTACGCCTTCCTGGCCTTGGTGACGGTGGCCGAGCAAAAAGTACTGGGGCGCTGGCGTTGGGCGACCGCCGCGGTTCTGTTGGGGGCCGCCTGGCTGGGCGGCAGCAAAATGGCCGTGGTTTCCCTGCTGTTGGGCGCTTGGATTTGGGCCGGCATGCATCCGGCCGCCTTCCGCTGGCGTTGGCTGGTGCGGGGTGCCCTGGTGGCAGGCGCCGTGGCCGTGGTCTTTATCTTCATTCAAAACACCGACGCCCGTTTTCAGCAGGAGCGGTTGCTGCACCCCAAACCCGAATGGGCCACCGGTTCGTTTGAAACGCGCTCCGTGCAGTGGCAAGCGGCCGCGCGCCTCTGGGCGGAACAGCCTTGGACCGGTGTTGGCGCTGCGCACAAGCAGTTGCTCTTGGAAGAAGAGTACCGTCGGCTGGGCTACTGGTTTGGCGAGAAGCGCCACCTGAACGTCCACAACACCTATTTGGAATTCTTGTTGGCCTACGGATTTTTGGGAGTTGCTGCCGTGGTGCTGGCTTTGTTGGCCGCCGTGCGCGATTCCGCCCAATCCTCCATCCGAAATCCCGCACACCGTTTGCCGGAAGAACGCGCCGCGCGACGGGCGCAGCTTTGGGCGTGCGCCGTGGTCCTGTTTTTGGTGGCGCTGTCGGAAAGTTTGACCGAGCGGGCGCTGGGGGTGCATTTGATCGCGTTGTACGCGTTTTTTGTTGGAACTAGACCGGAAGTGCCCAACGGGCGGAGCGAAGCGCCTGGGCCTTAAAAAGGCCCTCTTTGGCCTTCTTCCTAGCCTTTGGGGGCGCTCAGGATCTGCTGAAGGCGTTCCTTGTTGCGCAACAGTTCCCGCGCTTGGAGCACCTCTTCCGACGCCAGGGCCGAGTACGCGGCCTGAGAACGTTCGTAGCCGTACAACCCAATGATCTCGATTTCCAAAGCGCTGGAGATTTGTGCCTTGTGGGCCTGCAGTTGCTCCTTGCGCGCGGCCAGCAAGGCTTTGCGCACCTGCTCCACGGAAGGCTTGAGTGCGGCTTCGTAGCCGTCCTCCCGGGTAAATTCCTCAAAATCGTTCAGGACCTCGTCCAGATCGCTGGTCCAGTCCGGCTTGGACTGCTCCAGGTAGGTTAAAAACTGGCTGTAGTCGTTGGGTTTCAAACGGAACAACTCAATTTGCTGGGGAGCGGCGTTTTTGGCCACGTAGGTGCGGGCAAAGTCAAACAGAGCGCCGTTGCGCACCAAACTGTACAGCACCGGAGAGACCTCGCCGTTACCGGCCAAGACGTCCGGGTCCACACCGCCGCCGTCGAATACTTTGCGGCCGTTGGCCGTTCGGAATTCCGTCCGCTTGGTGGCGTCCAAACGTTTGCCGCGCGCGTTGTCGGAGTAGTCAAACGCTTGAATGCACCTGCCGCTGGGCGTGTAGTACTTGGAGACCGTCAATTTAAGCTGCGCTCCGTACGCCAGAGGCCGCGTTTGCTGCACCAAGCCCTTGCCGTAGGAACGTTGGCCCACCACGGCTCCGCGGTCCAGATCTTGCAGGGCGCCCGCCACGATTTCCGAAGCGGAGGCACTTTGGCCGTCGATCAAAACGGCCACGCTCATTTCTGGGGCAATGGGCTCCCGAAGGGTTTTGAACACTTGGTCTGTTTCCGTCATTTGGCCTTTGGTGCGCACCACCACCGTTCCCTTGGGCACAAATAAATTGACGATTTCAATGGCGGCCGTCAGCAGCCCGCCCGGGTTGCTCCGCAAATCCAAAACCAGTGCTTCTGCGCCTTGTTTTTGCAAATCCTGAAGGGCCGTGCGCACCTCGTTGGCGGAGGTTTCCGTGAAGCTGGACAGGGCGATGTAGCCGGTTTTGGCGTCCAGCAGGCCCGAATACGGAACCGCCTTCATTTTGATTTCCGCGCGGGTTAGGCTGACGGTTTTGCGCTCGCCCAAATGCTCGTAAACGACGTCGATCTTGGAACCGGGAGAACCTTTGAGGACGTCCCCAATTTCCTCCATGGTTTTTGTGCTGAGGGCCACGCCGCCGGCTTCCACCAACAGATCGCCCGGGTGCAGGCCCGCCTTGTCTGCGGGGCCGCCTTCGTGCACCGCCGCCAGCAGCACCACGTCCTCCACAATGCGGATGGTGGCTCCAATGCCGCCGTACTGCCCCGTTTGTTGGATCCTAAAATCCTCAATCCGACGTTCCGGAATGAACACAGTGTAGGGATCCAGCTCGGAAAGCATGCCGTCCAGGGCATTTTCCATCAGCGTGCCCGGTTGGGTGGGGTCCACGTAGCTCAACGTAATCTCGCGAAAGACCGCGTTGAACAGTTCAATTTGCTTGGTGACTTCGAAGTAGTCTACCGGAGCAGCGGCTCCCAAACCCAAGAGGGCGAGGCCTGCTGCGGCGCTACGGACGAGATGGCGTCGATTCATGCGCCAAATCTAGGCCTTTTTCCACGGCTTTCCGAATGGCGGTGCGAAGTTCCGGAAGCGGAATTTCCTCGTTTCCGATGTACTGGAGGGCCAACCAAACGGGGGTTGATGGATTCCAATCCGCCACGGCCTTTTCCAGCCGATAGGCCTCGCGCATGCGGCGTTTGTGTCGGTTGCGTTGGACGGCCCGTTTGAACCGTTTTTTGGCAACGGAAAACAGCGTTTGCAAGGCCGGCTCTGCCTCAACATCTAACAAATCCAGTGCTGCCGGCACGGCCACCACGCGAATGGGGTAGGAAACGGCAGATTTGCCCGCAGAAAACAGGTAGTCTATGCGCTTTTGACGGTGCAGCCGGTCGTTCTTGGACAGGGTGGCCCGCACTTACTTGCCTTTGTTCGCCTCTTTCACGTAGAGGTCCAAGGCGGACGTCATGGACGGCGCTTCGGGGGTGGGGACGGGAATGTCCAGGCGCAGGTTGAGGTCCCGTGCGGCTTGTTGGGTGCTGGATCCAAACGCGGCAATGCGGGTTTCGTTCTGCACAAAATCCGGGAAGTTCTTGAACAAAGAACGAATGCCCTCCGGGCTGAAAAAGGCCAGAATGTCGTACTTCACTTCCGCCAAGTCGCTCAGGTCGCTGGCCACCGTGCGGAACAGGATGGCGCGCGTGTACTTCAGTTTGTTGGCGTCCAATAGGGCGGGAATGTCGTCCTTCCAGATGTCCGACGTCGGGAACAAAAAGTGTTCGTCTTTGTGCTTCTTCAGCGTGGGAATCAAGTCCTCCAAAGTGCCTTTGGCCGGGTAGATTTTGCGCTTGCGGTACTGAACGAATTTCTGCAAATAAAACGCAACCGCTTCCGAAACGCAGTAGTACTTCCATTCCGCATTCACTTCCACGCGCATCTCTTGGCAAATGCGGAAGTAGTGGTCTACCGCGTTCTTGCTTGTGAAAATAACCGACGAAAAAGCACCCGGATTTACCTTGTCTCTGCGAAAGTCAGATGCGGGAACGCCCTCCACTTTAATAAAGGGACGAAAATCAATTTTGATTTTGTGTTTGGCAGCAAGCGCGGCGTACGGATTGTTCTCCGCCGAGGGCTCGGGCTGCGATACGAGGATCGATTTGACTTTCATAGGTGCGTCGCTCCATAAAAGGCCCAGGCGATGGGGGCCCCTTCCAGCGTGCAAAGGTAGGCAAAAAGGTGAACCGTAGAAAGCGTAGATTTCTGAATTAACACAAGCATACCACGCACAATACCAATGAGATAGAGAAATGCGGCGCAGCCGTAGAAAATCCACGAGGTAGCCATGTGGCTGCTGGGCAAGATCCAGCCCCACAGCAAGGGCAGCGCCAACAGTGCCGTCCAGCGCAACCCAACGGACCGTTCGGTCCAGTACAGCGCAAAAGAGGATTGTTGCCCCAACAAAGCACCTACAAGCGTATGCACGGCGTATTGGAGGCCAAAAAATACCAGCCAAGCCGCGGCCAGTAAAGCAGACCACGTCCACAAAGGCCAGTTGGGCGCAAAGCGCATCTGTTCCGGGACCACGGGAAGGGCAAAAAGTCCTGCGGCCAGGGCGGACAGCACCCAGCTCAAGGAGATGAAGCCACTGGAATACGTTCTGCCTTCAACGGCCCGGGGCTTCCACAGGTCTGCGTACCAGCCCACCAACGCCGCCCGCCGTTGCTGCAGGAAACTTCCCGCCAACAGCGTGAATCCCAGCACCAACCAAAAGAGCCAAGCGGTGGGGTGGTCTGCGCGCAACGCGCCTTCAAATCCGGTTTCCATGAGCGAATCAAAGGTACGATTTCTTCTGCCCGATGCCCCCCGTGCACTACCTTTGCCGCGAACCCTTTTGAAGAAATTTCAATCGATTGCACCATGGCAGCACGTCAAGATCTGTACCAGCACCCCGATTACTATTTGATGGACGAGATGCTCTCCGACGAGCACAAACTCATCCGCGAAGCCACCCGCGAGTGGGTAAAGCGCGACGTTTCTCCCATCATTGAGGAGTACGCCCAACGTGCGGAGTTCCCCAAGCAATTGGTGAAAGGCCTGGCGGAAGTTGGGGCTTTTGGTCCGTACATCCCCACCGAATACGGCGGCGCTGGCTTGGATCAGATTTCCTACGGTCTGATGATGATGGAAATTGAGCGCGGAGACAGCGGGGTGCGTTCCACCTGTTCCGTGCAGTCTTCCTTGGTCATGTACCCCATCTACGCGTACGGCTCTGAGGAGCAACGCCGCAAGTACTTGCCCAAGTTGGCCTCCGGCGAAATGCTGGGCTCTTTTGGTTTGACGGAACCCAACTTCGGTTCCAACCCCGGCGGCATGGTGACCAACATCAAAGACATGGGGGACCACTACCTGCTGAACGGCGCAAAAATGTGGATTTCCAACGCACCTTTCTGCGACATCGCCGTGGTTTGGGCCAAGAACGAAGCAGGCCGCATTCACGGGGTCATTGTGGAGCGCGGCATGGAAGGCTTCACCACCCCAGAAACCCACAACAAGTGGTCCCTGCGCGCCTCCGCTACCGGCGAGTTGGTGTTTGACAACGTGAAGGTTCCCAAGGAGAATTTATTGCCCAACAAATCCGGTTTGGGCGCTCCGCTGGGTTGCTTGGATTCGGCCCGATACGGCATTGCTTGGGGCGCCTTGGGCGCGGCCATGGACTGCTACGACACGGCCCTTCGCTACTCCAAAGAACGCGTGCAGTTTGACCGGCCCATTGGCGGGTTCCAATTGCAGCAGAAGAAGTTGGCGGAGATGATCACAGAAATCACCAAGGCGCAGTTGCTGACCCTCCGTTTGGGTCAATTGAAGAACGAAGGACGCGCTACCACGGCCCAGATTTCCATGGCCAAGCGCAACAACGTGAACATGGCGTTGGAAATTGCGCGCGAGGCACGCCAAATGCTGGGCGGCATGGGCATCACGGGCGACTACCCCATCATGCGCCACATGATGAACTTGGAGTCTGTAGTGACCTACGAAGGCACGCACGACATCCACTTGCTCATCACGGGCATGGACGTGACCGGTTTGAGCGCGTTTAAGTGAGCCGAAGGCGGCTTAGCCGCAAACCAAAAGGGGCTGTCTCGTCGTGAGGCAGCCTTTTTTTTGTTGTGTGGCTTGAATTGCTCCCCCCTGAAAAGGACTGGACCCTTGTTTTCCGATGGAGCTAAAGATGCTTTTCTTTTTGAGGCAGTTGCTCCGGAATGGGTAAACGCAAGCACGTCCGCAGTACTGTTTGCGTATATTTACGTATCACAGCGTATCAAAACATATTTTGTGCAGGAGGATCATTATCGTATATTTACGTATCATACCGTATCAAATAGTATAAATTATGGTTAAGGTTAACACCGTAAACTTGGATTTAAGTTTTGAGTTAATCAATAAGTTGAGTGCTATTGATCGCTTTAGCGGTGAGTGGTCAACGATTGAAAGGCGTGAAGGTGTTCATACTTTAAAGCAACTTAAAGCCATCGCAACCGTTCAAAGTGTAGGTGCTTCAACTCGAATTGAAGGATCCAAATTGACCAACGATGAAATTCAGGTTTTGCTTTTTGAAAATTTAACATTCAATAAGCTTGAAGAGCGCGACCAGCAAGAGGTAGTTGGCTACTTTCAAGCATTGGACACCCTATCGGAGTCATTCGCCGGAATACGTGTTTCTGAAGGAGATGTTAAGAATCTCCATAAAATCTTAATGAAGCATAGTGTAAAAGATGAATGGCATCGAGGGGAATACAAACAACTTCCCAACTCAGTAGATGCAAATTATCCAGATGGCAGTACCGTTACCATTTTCCATACCACCCAGCCCGGACAAGACACGGAAGATTCTATGCGAGCCTTGTTTGAATGGTATGAAAATGATAAATCGACTCCGGCCATCATCAAGGTCGCGGTCTTTGTGTATGAATTCTTAAGTATCCATCCTTTTCAAGATGGAAACGGAAGATTAAGTCGTTTGTTGGCAACATTATTACTACTAAAACAGGGCTATTCGTGGATTCAGTTCGTGAGTTTTGAGCACGAAATAGAAAATAGAAAAAGGGATTATTATAAGGTTCTGATGCATTGTCAGCAAAATAGGCCGGGTGAAAATGTTAATTCATGGCTGGAGTTCTTCTTGGCTTGCTTAAGCAGTATTCAAGATAAGCTCATGCAGAAATTGGACACCCGCCAATCAACAAACACATTAAATCCGCGTGAGAAAAAAATAGTTCAGCTTATTGAAGCCTATCCGGGTGTAAAGTCAAGCGAAATAGCAGCCAAGTTAAATATCCCGCTACCTTCAGTAAAAAGACTATTATCTGAACTAATTGCGAACAAGATTATTTCGAGAAATGGAGTTGGAACAGGGACAAACTATACGGCTGGAAGAAGCTTAAAAGTTAAGTCTGATTTGTTGATGAAGTTCTCCAGTAAAGAAACGGAAAGGATCTTTACACTCGCAAACAAGCATGCATTTATTGAAGTAAAGAAAATAATTTTAAGCCCAAAATTTGAATGGATTGTACCGGATGAGTGGGCAAAATATTTGAGTTTACAAAATCCTATAATTGCCCTAGAAGCAAGAACAGGTTCTGATCTTATTTACCGTCAAGTATATGCCGTTCAAGCGTTCAATTCACCTTTTAATTTTCAGCCAGTTTTTGAAATTCACAATGGACTTCAAATTCCATCGGCTTTATGGGATGAAGTTCTCAAAGAAAGCGAGTACCCTGTTGCTGTGAGCATTAAATTGTCCTGGGAAGGAGCGGATTTTTCATTTGACGTGCAGCTCGTTTATGATATTTATGAAGGGTAAGTTGGGCCTGATGAGTACCAATCCTCACCCTGCTTAACCATCACTGCATCAACTGCACGGTTCCGTTTTTTTCCACCCACTGCAGTCCTTGTTGGTTGCGTCCTTCGTACTGGATTCGGTAGGTGTAAACGCCGGCCGGCAGGGGTTTCCCTTGAAAAGTCCCGGTCCAGGGATTTTGGAGGTCGGTTTGGTGGTGCACCTGTTCGCCCCAGCGGTTGAAGATGTCCAGGGTGAAGTTAAATTCCGGGCATTCCGCCTTGATTTCAAACGTTTCGTTGACGCCGTCTCCGTTGGGAGAGAAGGAGTTGGGGATCCATACGTTGCACAAGCAAGGACGGATTTCCACGTGGGCTTGGTCTTGGATTTGCCCGCAGGGGTTGGTGATTTGTACCGAATAGGTTCCAGAATGAGCGGGAGTGAAGTAGGGCACGGTGTCCCCGGTATTCCACAGGTAGGAAGCGGAGTCTGCATGCACGCGAAGCACGTAGGTCCACTCGTCGCACAGCAGGGTGTCCCGCAGGCTAACGCTGGGGGGATCCAAGACAGTCAACCTGAAGGTGTCTTGGGCGGTGCCGCAGGTGTTGCTCACTTGAACCCAGTAGGTACCTGTTTCGTGGACGGATATTAGGGAG
>CANHXZ010000069.1 GCA_947464785.1 Flavobacteriales bacterium
GCCTACTATACCTACATTTTGGACCAGGACCCCGCAACTTTGGCCTGGGTTCCCGGTGCGCAGGGCGCGCCTTCCTTTGGGGAGCAAACCGTGCGTTGGACGGAAAAAGGATTTCAACAAATGGTGCACGGAAGCGTGCGCAGCGAGCATTTTTCTGCGGGGGTTTCGGTGGAGGCTGCACAGCGCACGCGTTCGTTGCGGTCGGAAGTTCAAGAAGGAGGTTTTTCGTCTACCGGCTGGATTGGATCGTGGTCTTGGGACACGGAGGAAACCACCCGTTGGACCGGTTGGCGCACGCGCATGGGGGCCTGGTGGAATCCCGAAGGTGGGCCGTGGCGCTTTGGCTTGGCCTGGCGCGGCATTGGATTTGGGAATTTACGGGACAGCACTACTTCCTTGATGGATGCGCAATCCATCAGCAGTTCGGTTGTGGTAACGCCCATCAAGGTAGTGGACCTCACGGAGGAGCCCTGGAATGCCCCGGGACAAGTAACCCTTTCTGCGGCGCACGTTTTTGGCCGCGACGGATTGGTGAGCTTGGAGGGGCGCGTGAATACGTTGGGTCAGTGGGAGGCCCGGACGGGCGGAGAACTGCGTCGGGGGGCTTGGAGCTACCGCGCCGGATACCGGTACGTGCCCAATGCAACTGGTTTTTTTGACTGGGACGGGATGCAGCAAGGCAGCTTGGGCGTGGGGGTTCGCGGAAACAAGTGGTTTTTGGACGCCGCGTGGCAAGCAACGTACCGCAGGGCCCAGTATACCTCGGCACAATGGGACGGCGCCTGGAACCTGCCGATGGTAGCAACGCGTGCAATGCTTACCTTGGGCTATCGAATTCGATAGATCTATGAAAAACATCTTTATTGCGGCGGGCCTATTGGCATTGCCTTGGGGAGCTGCGGCTCAAGATTTTAGCGCCTTTCAGTGGCGCGCTATTGGGCCGGCAACCACGTCCGGCCGAATTGCCGATTTGGCAGTTGCGCCGGATCAACCCGACACCTGGTACATCGCGGCCGCCAGCGGCGGCGTGTGGAAAACCACGAACCACGGAGTGACTTTTTCTCCCATCTTTGACGGGCAGTCGTCCTACTCCATCGGTTGCTTGGCGTTGGACCCCACCAACAGCAATGTGGTTTGGGTGGGAACCGGAGAAAACAACAACCAACGGTCGGTTGCCTACGGTGACGGTATTTACAAGTCCACCGACGGCGGAAAATCGTGGAAAAATATGGGACTGAAAGCGTCCGAACGCATCGGTCAGATTGCGGTTCATCCCACGCAACCCAACACGGTCTATGTGGCTGCGTACGGGCCGGTGTGGAATGCCGGTGGAGAGCGTGGAATTTACAAGACCACGGACGGCGGCGAAACGTGGACGCGGATTTTGCACGTGTCGGACCAAACCGGGTTCAACGAAATTCACCTGGACCCCCGCAATCCAGACGTGCTCTACGCTACCGCGCACCAGCGCCGTCGGCACGAGTGGACCTACATTTCCGGCGGACCGGAAAGCGGGTTGCACATCAGCCGCGACGGAGGAAAAACCTGGACCAAAGCGAGTAACGGATTTCCCGGCGGTGAAATTGGCCGAATTGGCATGAGCCTCTCGCCGGTTAATCCGGATGTGGTGTACGCGGCCGTTGAGGGCAGCGGGTTCTACCGATCCTTGGACCGCGGGGCCTCTTGGAGCAAGATGAGCGACCATTCCACGGCGGGCAACTACTATTCAGAAATTTTCGCCTCTCCCCACGACGTACACACGGTCTATTCCATGGACACGTATGCGCAAGTAACGCGCGACGGCGGCAAGTCTTTTAAAGCTGTTGGTGAGCCTGGAAAACACGTAGACAACCACGCGTTGTGGTTGGATCCCAAAAATCCGGCTCACTTCCTGATGGGCTGCGACGGCGGTTTGTACGAAACGTGGGACAACGCGGGAACTTGGCACTACAAACCCAATTTGTCCATCACGCAGTTTTACCGCGTGACCGTGGACAACTCTGCTCCTTTCTACTACGTGTACGGCGGTACGCAAGACAACTTCTCGTTGGGAGGACCGTCGCGCACCCTCAACGACCGCGGCATTGTAAACTCTGACTGGTTTGTGACGCAGGAGGGCGACGGTTTTGAATCGCAAATTGACCCGAGCAATCCCAACATCGTTTACGCACAGGCCCAATACGGTTGGGTCTCTCGCTTCGACCGTTTGAGCGGCGAAAAAGTGCCCATTCAGCCCGTTTCGCCTCCCGGGGTGAAGCCCTACCGCTGGAATTGGGACGCGCCGTTGTTGATCAGCCCACACGACCCCGCGACCTTGTACTTTGCGGCCAACGTGGTGTTTAAATCCACCAACCGCGGCAACGAATGGAGCACCGTTTCACCGGACCTGTCCAAGCAAATCGACCGGAACACCTTACCGGTCATGGGCAAGGTTTGGAGCATGGACGCGGTGGCCAAAAACCAAAGCACGTCCATTTACGGCAACGTGCTGTCCTTAGCGGAATCGCCCGTGAAGAAGGGCTGGCTGTATGCCGGAACCGACGACGGCTTGATTCAGGTGAGCACGAACGACGGAGGGTCTTGGACCCGTTCGGAGTCGTTCCCAGGAATCCCCGCGAATACGCCCGTGGTGGACTTGGAACCGTCGCGCCACAATCCGGAAGTGGTGTATGCGTTGTTCAACAACCACCGCCAAGGTGATTTCAAACCTTATGTATTGAAGTCCACCAACAACGGAAAAAGCTGGACGAACATCACCGCAGACTTGCCGGTGCGCGGAAGCGTGCACACGCTAGCAGAGGACCATGTGGACCCCAACTTGTTGTTTGTGGGCACGGAATTTGGCATCTACTGTTCGCTGGACGGCGGAAAATCTTGGAAGGCACTGGGCAGCGGATTGCCCACGATCGCCGTGCGGGACATCGACGTGCAACGCCGGGAAAACGACTTGGCGATTGCGACGTTTGGTCGCGGTTTCTACATTCTGGACGACTACAGCCCGTTGCGCCACCTGAGCAAGGAAACTTTGGAGAAGCCCGCCGCCATTCTACCGGTTAAGGACGGCTTGGTGTTCCACACGGCAAACCCGTTGGGATACGGGCCTCCCGGATTCATGGGAGCCTCCTACTTTATGGCGGAAAACCCGCCGATGGGCGCAGTATTCACGGTGCACGTTAAAGACGTTCCGAAAAGTTTGAAGGCGCAGCGCCAGGAGAAGGAAAAATCGGGAGTCACAGGCTATCCGTCGGCAGAGGCCATCCGGGCGGAAGACCAGGAAGAGAAGGCATATCATTTGTTTGTGATCACGGACAGCAACGGCAAAGAGGTGCGTCGGTTCAGCCAGGCCGCTTCCAAAGGCATCCAGCGCGTGGTTTGGGACGGCGAGCTGGGACGAATGGACGGCAGCAGCCGCGGCTCGGAGCCCATTACCACGGCACCCGGCGCACACTTTGCACCGGAAGGCACCTACCAGGTATCGATCTACCAACTGGTTAACGGTGTGGGCGGTCTGCTGGCCGGACCGGTGTCCTTCCGCCTGAATCATTTGAAAAACGGAACCACCCACCCCACAACCCCTGCGGACGAAGCCGCGCGGAATGCGTTTTGGGCGGACGCCAACAAAACCACTCAGTCCTTAGAATCTGTAGAACGTACGTTCCGCGTTTTGAAGGAGCGCGTAGCCGAGTTGAAGGCCGGCCTGCGCAACACGCCGGGTGCCTCGTTGGAAACGTTGGCGGAGGCGCGCAAAATGGAGGTTCAATTGGCCGCTTGGGGCATGGAACTGTACGGCGACGGCAGCATGAGCAAGCGTGAATTTGAAACGGCACCCAGTTTGACGGACCGCTTGGGCAATGCCACCTGGGGTTCTTGGTCCCACCGCTCGGCACCCACCAGCACGATGGTGAGCGATTTAGCAGCGGTAAAGGCCGGAGTGGCTTCGTTGGCGCCGCAGTTGGCCGCTGCTTGGGCGTCGTTGAAAAAGCTGGATGCGGAACTGGTTAAGGCCGGTGGGATGTCTGTGCTGGCGACGGATTTGGATTGACCTATTTTTGGCGCGCGCAGGCATGCGCGCGGCCGGGTGAAAATGGAATCGCCCGCCTCCGGATGGAGGCGGGCGATTTTCGTTGGTGCAGTAGGAACGTTGCGCGCCTTACCAGCGGTAGACAAAGGCATTGATGGTCATGCCGGCACCTACAGAAGCAAACAGGAGGAGGTCTCCGCGTTGAATCTTGTGCCCTTGGTATTGGGTCTTGACCACCAAATCCAAAAGGGTTGGAACCGTCGCAACGGAGGAATTGCCCAGCCACTGAATGCTCATGGGGGCGATGGCGTCGACGTGGTCTACTTTCATGCCGTACAGACGGTGCAGGCGCTCAATGACCGCGTGGTCCAGTTTGGCGTTGGCCTGGTGGATGAAAATCTTCTTGATTTCGGACAGATGCACCCCGGCGTTGTCCAAGGCTGCCTTCATGCCGTCCGGAACGTGGCGCAAGGCAAATTCGTAGATCTTGCGCCCCTTCATCTTGATGAGCATTTCCTTTGGATCCGACCCCGGTTTGTTGGACGGGTTGGATTTGAGGTAGTACGCAATATCGTTGGATGTGTGGGTTTGCATGGCCCGGCCCAGGATGTTGGAGGGGTTGTCCTCACCCGCTTCCAAAACCACCGCACCGGCACCGTCGGCAAAAATCATGGAATCCCGATCGTGAACGTCTAGGGTTCTGGAGAGCATTTCGTTTCCTACGACGAGGGCTCGTTTGGCGTGCCCGGCCAACATGTAGGAATGTGCGGTGAGAACGGACTGAACCCATCCGGGGCAACCGGCCAGTATGTCAAACGCAACGGCGTTGGGGTTGCGAATCCCCAATCCAGCCTTCACGCGCGATGCCAGGGTAGGCATTTGATCCGTGTGGCGCGATCCAAAGGCCAAGTCGCCAAAATTATGGGTTACGATGATGAGGTCCAGCGTTTCCGGATCTATGCCGGCGTGTTCCAAGGCATGCGCCGCGGCGCGCGTTCCCAAGGTGGAGCACTGCTCTTCTGGGTTGGCCCAACGACGCTCCCGAATCTCCGTGATTTCTTCAAACTTTTGAATGATGATTTCGTTGGAATGGGGAAAAGGTTGGCCCTTTTCGTCGTAAAATTCACAGCCCAAAAAGGCGCTGTTCGGTACGATTTGGTCCGGTAATACGCTGCCCGTCCCAATGATGCTCACGGAGATACTCATGCGGACAAAGGTACCGAATCCCCGCGAAAGACCCGTACCTTTGCACCATGAATCCACACGAAGGCTTGGAAGATAGGGAGATGGACCACCCCAGAGGGTCGGTAGAATCCCCGCTGCGCGCCGATGCGTTTGCGTTGAGCGATGAAGAAAAAATCGAACGAATTGAGGGCGCGGTGCGCACCATCCTGGACACTTTGGGCATGGACTTAACGGACGATTCGCTGCGCGGAACGCCCCGTCGTGTTGCGAAAATGTACGTCAAAGAAACGTTTGGCGGTTTGAATCCAGACCGCAAACCGTCCTTGAATACCTTTGAAAATAGCTACGCTTACGGCGAGATGCTGGTGGAGAAAAACATTGTGGTGTACTCCACGTGCGAACACCACTTGCTGCCGATTGTGGGCCGGGCGCACATTGCTTATTTGAGCAACGAACGGGTTATTGGACTGAGTAAGATGAACCGCATTGTGGACTTCTACGCAAAACGTCCCCAAGTGCAGGAACGCTTAACGCGGCAAATTGTGGCTGCGTTGCAAGAGGCCCTGGGAACCGACGACGTGGCCTGCATCATCGACGCCAAGCACTTGTGCGTGAATGCACGTGGCATACGCGATATCGACAGCAGCACCGTGACGGCAGAATACGGCGGACGCTTTTTGCACGAAGAAAAGTTGCGTCGGGATTTGATGGACTACATTCGTTTGGAAACGAAATTTGGAGCATGAGCTTGCAGCTGTACAATACCTTATCAGGTCAAAAGGAACCTTTTGAAGCGTTGCACCCACCGCACGTAGGATTGTATGTGTGCGGACCGACTGTTTATTCCGACGTCCATTTGGGCAACGTTCGCACCTTTTTGAGCTTTGATCTGGTGTTCCGTTACCTTCAATTTTTGGGGTATCGGGTGCGGTACGTGCGCAACATTACGGACGCCGGTCATTTGGAGAACGACGCCGACGATGGCGAAGATAAAATTGGAAAGAAGGCTCGATTGGAGTCTTTGGAGCCCATGGAAATCGTTCAACGCTACACCGTTGGTTTTCGCGAAGTGATGCGGCAGTTCAACGCTTTGCCGCCCAGCATTGAACCCACGGCTACCGGGCACATTGTGGAGCAAATTGAAGCGTGCAAAGTGCTGTTGGAACGCGGATTGGCTTACGAGGTCAATGGATCGATCTATTTTGACGTTGCCGCGTACTCTAAATCCAACCACTACGGCAAACTGTCCGGAAGGGTTTTGGACGAATTGCAGGCGGGTTCGCGCGAATTGGAAGGCCAAAGCGAGAAGCGCAGCCCCATGGACTTTGCCTTGTGGAAAAAAGCATCTCCTTACCACATCATGCGGTGGCCGTCTCCTTGGGGAGAAGGGTTTCCCGGTTGGCACTTGGAGTGTTCTGTCATGAGCACCAAGTATTTGGGCGCTTCGTTTGACATACATGGCGGCGGCATGGATTTGAAGTTTCCGCACCACGAATGCGAAGTAGCCCAAAACAACGGCTGCAACGGAACCGATGGAGCGCGCTACTGGATGCATGCCAACATGCTGACTTTGAACGGCAAGAGAATGTCCAAGAGCACCGGAAACACGTTGCTTCCGGAAGAGTTGTTCACGGGCAACACGCCGCACCTGACCCAAGGATTTGCGCCGTCGGTGGTGCGGTTTTTCATGCTCCAGGCCCACTACCGAAGCGTTTTGGACTTCAGCAACGATGCACTTTTGGCTGCGGAAAAGGGGTACGATCGGTTGCTCGCAGCGTGGAAGGTGTTGAACGAGCGCCGTGCCAAGCAAGTTGCGGGGCCGAGCTCGTGGTCTTTGGCCGGGTGGAAAGCCGATTGCCGCGCCGCCATGGACGACGATTTCAACAGTCCCATCTTAATTGCGCATTTGTTTGATGCGGCTAAGGCCATACAGGCGGACGCGGACGGACGTGCTCCTTTGACGGATTCGGACGCGTCTGAACTTCTTGCGGAATTGTCTTCCTGGCTGTTTGCGGTTCTGGGATTGGAAAATCAGGAACGAGGCGCGCAACCTTCTGGTACGACCGAGGCCCTGGATGCAGCCATGAGTGCGGTGATTCACGTGCGCCAAAAGGCACGCGCCGAACGCGACTTTGCCACCAGCGATGCCATCCGGGATCTCTTGGCAAAAGGTGGAATCGTTTTGAAGGACGGAAAAGAAGGCACCGAATATTCGGTGGACCGTCGATCCTAGACAAATCCATGGCCGTGAAACGTTTTTGGGTATGGTTGTTCGCCAGTCCACTTTTGGCGCTGGTGGGTCTATACCGGTATGTTGTTTCGCCGCTCACTCCTCCCTCCTGCCGGCACACCCCTACTTGTTCTGCGTACATGGGCGAATCCCTGCGCGTGTGGGGACCTTGGCGCGGAAGCCTTATGGGTTTACGCAGACTGAGCAAATGCCATCCTTGGGGCACGTGGGGCTACGACCCCGTGCCCAAAAAAACCGAAGCTGATTTAACTTCCAAGCCCAACTGATTTCACGTAACTTTCCCTCATGTTTGCTACCGCCACACTTACTTGGGCTGCCGAAAACGGCTTGGACCTTGGTTTTTTCACCCTTCGCTACTACAGCTTGCTCTTTGCTGCTGGTTTTTTCCTGGGCTACCGCCAAATGCGGAAGTGGTTCGCCAGCGCAGGATTGAACGACGAACAACTGGACACCTTACTGACCACGATGGTGGTGGCTACGGTGGTTGGCGCTCGTCTGGGGCATGTCTTTTTTTACGATTGGCACTACTACCAAAACCACTTGGTGGAAATCCTGTATGTTTGGGAAGGTGGATTAGCCAGCCATGGCGCAGCCGCTGCCATCTTGGTAGCTATGTTTTGGTACGCCAAATACGTCATCCACAAGCCCTACCTCTGGATGATGGATCGATTGGTGATCACGGTTGCATTGGCAGCAGTCTTCATTCGCACCGGAAACTTGATGAACTCTGAGATTTACGGAGACCCCGCTAACTCCGTAGCCCAAACCGTCTTTGCACGCCCGGTTCTGGATTTGATCGACAATCACTACGGCCATGCGCTGACGGGGGCTCGCTTGGAGCGGGATGCCAACCGACCGGACCGGGAAACAGACTCCTTGAGTTTGCCGGCCTATCGATTGGTGGTACAACCCGTTGAGGGCATGGGTCCGGGTGAATTGGAGGCGCTTTGGGAAGGGCAACTCATGCCGCATTTGCAATCGCGCCCCACAGACCGCATACATTTTGTGGGTGCCCCGGAAGCGGAAGTTGTGGCTTTGGAAAATGGCGAATTTGCCTTGCCTGGGTATGGCATTCCGCGCCATCCTACCCAAGTGTACGAAGCTCTCTTTTATTTGTTGGTGTACGGTCTTTTGCTTTGGATGTCCCGACGGGGATCTTTTGACGCCGGGGGACGGATTTTTGGCACCTTCCTGATTGGTGTTTTTGGCTTCCGGTTTGTGGTGGAGTTTTTGAAGGCCAATCAAAGCAGTTTTGAAGCCGGGATGGCGCTCAACATGGGGCAGTGGCTGAGTTTGCCGCTGGTTGCCGTTGGATTGTACCTTTTGTGGCAGTCGCGTACGAAACACCAAAACGATTGACCAACGGGGACTGCCTGCTGATTAAAAGACGCATCTTAAAGCATTTAAAACACTATTTTTTTCCTGGCTATGAATCGACTGATGAAACAA
>CANHXZ010000070.1 GCA_947464785.1 Flavobacteriales bacterium
CCCAAAAGCCTGCAGCAGCCCCTGGCGATGGACCGTCCAGCCCAGCGCAAAAAAGCCCCCGTAGAGCACGAACGGAATCCACGAATCGCGGTCCGTCACCAACCACCAGCCATCCGGCATCCGAGGGGTGGGAACACCGGTCAGTTCCAAGGCCATAAAGGCGGCCGCATACCCGCCCAAGAGCACCGCAGTCTGCACCCAAAACGAGCCCAAAACGCGGGCAACACCTCGGCCCCAAAAAGCGGGAGTCGGGTACCGTTTGGCCAATAGGAGGCACGCCCACGCCAGGAGGGCGTACCCCAGCAAATGGTAGAGAAACCAGAGGTGGAAGCCCGGCCCCACGGAGGAGACGCCGTTCAAACGGGTGGCGCCCAGAAGGTGCAGCACCGGCAACCAGCGGTCGGAGGTAAAGACAGACACCACGCGGCCCCAGGGGTCCGGATCGTTCCGCAAAGCGCGAAAACTGTAGACGGACGCAGCCACCAGCAACGGGCCCAAAACGGCCAAAAAGGCCAAAAAGGGCAGCAAAATGCGCTGCAGTCGGTTTTTGAGGAAACCGCGGGCGCCGCGCTTGGCCGCCAACAACGCGCCCAGGTAGCCGGCCACCCAGTAAAAAAGGGGGAGTCGGAAGGAATGCACAAAATCCCAGACCCAATCCAGCGCGGGCCAAGCGTTGGCGGGGTCCTTGAAGGCCCAGCCGGGCCCCGGTTTCCAGGAGTTGTAGACCAAGCTGGCGTGGAGGATTACGCCCAGAAACATCATGGACGCCCGCAGGGCGTCAAGCGCCGCCACGCGCGGCGCTCCAGCGGAGGTCGCCTCCGGCTGTTCCGGCCGCGGCAAGGAGGGTGTATGGGATTCCTCAGACACAGTTTTTGGGGTAAGCGCAAGGCGTCGGGCCTAAACCCGCGTCCACCGGCGCCTACTGGCGCAAAGTTCCGGCAGAAGGCAGCAAAAACAACGTACCTTAGTTTGATGACCGCAGACGAACGCATGGCCCGGATGACCCTCCACGCCATCTACCCCCTGTACCTCGCCAAAATTGAGAAAAAGGGCCGCAACAAGGCGGAGCTGGACGAAATCTTGCAGTGGATCACCCAATTGGACGCCGACGGTCTTGCGCGCGTGCAAATGGAAAAATGGACCTTCCAGGAGCTGTTTGAGCGCGTGGAACTGCACCCCAACGTCTCGTTGATTACCGGCGTCATCTGCGGCTACCGCGTGGAGAACATCGAAAATCCCGTCTCCCAAAAAGTGCGCTACCTGGACAAAATTGTGGACGAATTGGCCAAGGGGCGCGCGGTGGAGAAGATTAAGCGGGAGCGATTGAGTTAAAGCCGACGAGTGATGAAAAAACAACCATTTTGTTGTATATTAGCAATCAAATGGCTACATCATCAAAAACACCCCCAATAAAAAATGGGCAATCCGTCAGCCGGCGTGGGGTGACGAAAATCGAACTTTTAACAAAGGCAGCTGCTGAGGCCTCACCTACTGTATTGCGCAATCCGCAATCCCGCTGGTCGTTGGTAATCGATGGGCAACTATTGGTCTGGAGTCAGATGAAAGACCGAATCGCAGTCATTCGCGCAGGCCTCCCTTCACAATCTGTGGAAGCGTTTAGCCACCAACATCAGGTTTCCATAAAGCAACTTTTGCAGTGGATGCACTTACCTCAGACGACCTACAACAAAAAGAAAACGAGCGGAACGGCACTGGGTCCCCACGAAACCGAACGTATACTTCTTTTGGTGGAGCTCTTTGATTTTGGGTACGAGGTGTTCAACCAAGAAAACGAAAAATTTCATCGGTGGCTGCGCAAGCCCAACCCAGCCTTAGGCGGAGTTACCCCCGAAGAGCTCTTGGACACCTATACTGGCTTTGATGAAGTTTACGACTTGCTGATCCGCATAGATCAGGGCATTTTCGCTTGATGCGGGTTTTTCGAATTGCAAGGAATCGCTACCGCCATGAAATCCTGTCCGGGAGCGGTGCAGCGCTCAGTCGAGTAGCGCGGTGGAACCCTTATGGCACGCCCATGGTATACACGTCTGGCTCAAGATCACTGGCCTATCTAGAAATGGCTGCACACCTTGACTGGGCTGAGGATGCACCTTCGGATCGTTGGCTGATCGAATTAGAAATTCCAGAAAATATTGTGGTTTCCTCTGTCGAGAAGCATGAACTTCCGCTTGACTGGGCACAGCGCCCCCCGTCCAAAAGTACCCAAGTATTGGGCCTGGACTTTATTCGGAACGGTAGGACGGCTGTTCTACGCGTTCCCAGCGCTTGGATACCCGAAGAGTTCAACTATTTGATCAACCCCATGCACCCCGACGCCGCTCAAATCAGGGTGCAGTCGGAACGACCCCTAATCGCACCGAACGAGCCCGTCGAACTGGGTAAGACGAGCCTGTCCCGCTAAAAGAAAAAGAAATACACCACCGCCTGAGTACGCCGAACCCCGTCAAAACGGTACAGCAACCGGCCGGAGGCGTCGTACAATCGATCGCCGTCCCACCGCGCCAAATAGCGGCCTGAGGCGTCGAACCACCGATCGCCCTCCGTGCGGCCCAACAGTTTGCCGGACGACGTGTAGAGCCGCTCGCCGTCCAACCGGCCCAAAAGCGAGCCCGAGGCTCCGTATACCTGGGTGCCGTCCAACCGCCCCACGTACCGACCGGATTCCGAATACAAGCGATCCCCGTCCCAGCGGGCGGTGAAACTTCCAGAGGAGGTATAAATGCGTTGGGCCCATGCCGTAGGGGCAACCAGCAACATCAAAACAACCAGTATCTGCTTCATGGTAGGAAGTTAAGAAAAAAAACTACCTTTAGGTAAGTCACACAAAATGAAGGCCATGCAAAAAAATATCCTCGCCCGCCGCGTTCACCCCTTGCTTTTATTGACGCCAAGCGTCGTTCGCAATTTCGCGTACCGGCGGTTGGGCACGCTGGGCCTTCTTTTGGCAACCCTACTTTCAGCCCTCCCCGCCGCTGCTCAAACCTCTGGCGGGCCGGACGCGTACGGCTACACCTGGAAAACGTCGGCCCATCCCACCGCGCCTCCTGCCTACCAGTGGGTGGACATCTCCACGCGCGGCACGGAAGTAGACGGCTTGGCGGACGACAACATCAAAGGTCCGTATACCCTGCCCTCCGGCTTCCAGTTTTACTGGTATCCCATCACCCAATTCTACATTGGGAGCAACGGATACATCAACTTCAACGGAGCCAACATAGCCGCCCCTTTTCCCGCTTCTGTACCGCTCGCTTCCGGAGGCAACAACTGGATTGCGGGGCACATGGCGGATTTAAACTTCGACGGCGCCAACAACCCGGCCACCTGCTACTACTTGGCCAACGCAGACTCGCTTATCGTAAGCTTCATCAACGTACCCTACTGGAACGTTACTGCGGGTTATACCGGCAGCAACACCTTTCAAATCATTTACTTGAAAGCCAGCAAGCACATCCACATCAACTACCAATCCATGAACGCGGGGATTACGCCCTTGCCCGTGGATTGCGTCACGGGCATTGAAAATTCAACGGGGGCCCTGGGATTGGCTTCCCATTTGGACGCTGTGCCGGCCAACCAGTCTGCGGTTCGGTTTTACTACCCCGGCAACGTCACCTACGCAGTGACAGACGCCGGAATCAATTGGAACAACAACCCGCGCGATCGAGGTTATTTTGTTCCTGTCGGACCCACCGGACACCCCATCAAAACCAACATCAAAAATTTTGGCAACCAACCGCTGGGCACCTCCACGGTGACGGACACGGTGTATTCCTACGGAACCGTCATCAACGGCGGAAACGCTTCCGTGCCGGCACTCTTGGCCGGAGAAGACACAACCCTTACCCTGTCCAACCTTCTGTACGCCACCTTCCCGGGTGCGCTAACGGTGGCCACGCGCCTGCAAGGCGTTGCCGGAGACATGGTACCGTCCAACAACCGAAAAACCCAAAAGGTTGTGGCCGTCCAAACCTCACCTACTGCCCAGTATTTCTTGGATTATTCGGATCAAAGCGCCAACGGAGTGGGGTTGATTTGGAACGGCGGCAACGGCGGCATTGCGGTGTATTATGCTCCGCCTAAATACCCCGTGAAAATCAACGGAGCTCAATTTTTCCACACCGGAAACGGCACTCCTGCCGTAGGCTTCTCCGCAATGCTGTACGACGACAACGGTCCAAACGGCGGTCCGGGAACGCGTCTGGATTCTGTATTTGTGCAGTCCGGAAACGTACTCCTCAACGCCTACACGTCGGTGGTTTTCAATCCCGCCAGTGGACCCATCTACAAAACTTCTGGCGGCGTCTACCTCGTTTGGTACATGGGCGGCAACGGCATCACTCTGGCACGGGACAACACCGTGCCCATTTCCGGGCAGTCGTACGAAGTTTTAGGCAATGCGTGGGCGGAGTACCGAGACCGCTGGACGGAAGACTTTCTCATGGGATTGGCCGTCTCTGCCGCACCCCTGCCCACGGCTCAGTTCAGCATAGACAGCAGCGCAGCGCCCACCATGGCTTTTGCGGACTTAAGCCTCAACAGCCCCACAGCGTGGTCTTGGACCTTTGGCGACGGTGGAACCTCCAACCTGCAAAACCCAACCCACACCTACGCCGCCAACGGCCCCTACACCGTGTGCCTGACGGCCACCAACACCCACGGCTCGCACACCGCCTGCAAGAATTTGAGCATCAAGAACATCGGTCTGACAGAGTCCCACGTGCGCTCGCTGCAATTGGCCCCAAATCCCGCGCATCAAGCGGTCTGGATTCGCGGTCTGGGAGAAAACCCATCGGCCCAATGGACCGTCACCAACGCCCTGGGACAAGTGGTGAACAAAAATCCGGTTTGGAACGGTTCGGAATGGCAGCTCTCCACGGCAGGTTGGCCCGCGGGAACCTACTGGATCAACGCCGTAACGTCCGACGGCCGCTCATTTCGGGATTTCTGGGTGCAGCAATGAGCTGAGCAAAACTCCGTTTTGGTAGAATTACTTCAACCGAAAGTTAATCGGAATGGTATAGCGCAAATTGACCGGTTTTCCATCCACCGTTGCCGGTTTCATGCGAGGGAGCATCTTCATCACCCGCAAGGCCTCCGCATCCAGCAGCGGATCCACGGAGCGCTGTACCCAAACTTCGTCCGCGTAGCCCTTTGTATCAATCACGAAGGCGATCCAAACGCTACCCTGCATGAGTTGTTGACGCGCCATTTCCGGATACCGGACGTTGCGCGCAATTAGGGTTTGAATCATTCGGTTGAGGCATGAGAATTGTGCTTCGCGGGTTCTCCCCGCACTTTCGCAGCCGGGGTATACAGGTAGGGTGTGTACTGCGCTGACGGACAACCCTGCGCGCCCGGAGCTGTCGATAGCCGAACCGGAGGTGTCGGTGTTCTGCTTCGTGGTCGATAAGCACTGGTTAAGGTCCGCCTCACTCCAAGCCATTGACTCGGGTGCGTCCTGTGCCAGTGCGCTGAAAGCAGTTCCAAACAAAAAAACAGACGTTCCAAAGGCCCGGAGGGCTGCGTTCTTCAATTCCGTGAACATGGTCAATAATTCTACTTTTTCTTAATGCCGAAGATAACCAAAATGGGTATATTCGTTGTGTTCTTTAGGTAACCTCTTGATTATGAAACTGAATTTATTCGAACGCATCGTTTTGGGTATTGGCATAGCCTCAGTAGTGCTGTTTTTGGTGGCCACCTTTGGGCCGCTGAAAACCTACCGCGAAACGTTTCGCATCCTGATGCTCCTGTCTTTAGGAACCTACATTGTTTACACCTATTTGCTCCAAAACAAGGAATCCAACGACCGCGCAGAACTGGAATCCCAAATTGCCTCGCTGGAGGCAAATAACCGCTCGTTGGAACAGGCTAAATCAGAAGCAGACAGCCAGTTGGCCGCCGCACAAACCGAATTGCAGGGATTGCGTGCCGCCTTGGCCAACGCCGGATTGGACGCGCCTGTTGCGGGTGCCGCAACAATTAAAGCAACGGCTACCAAAAAACCAGCGGCAAGCAAAAAACCAGCTGCCGCAAAAACAGCCGCAGCCGCAAAAAAACCGGCTGCCGCAAAAACAGCCACCGCCGCAAAAAAACCCGCCGCACCGCGCACGCCCAAGGCGGAGTAATCTCCGCGAAAACAAACCGCGTTGGCGTGGGTTACTCATGGGAAAAGCTTCCCATGCGCAAACTTGTATCCCTGCTGATTGTCTTTTGCCTGTGGTCCCCAAACGGTCGTTCGCAAACGACGGTTTCCGGAGGAATCTACCAAAACACCACCTGGACCACGACCGGCAGTCCCTACATCGTCAACGGTTCCGTTGTGGTTTTTCCGGGGGTAACCCTGACCATTCAATCCGGTGTTGAAATTCGGATCAACAACCAATCAAGCAACACCATTTTCATTGAGACGCGCGGAAAACTGAACTGCGTCGGCACCGACGCCCTACCCATCAAAATTCGAACCCTTCAGGACACCACCAACGTGGGGTGGCAAGGGTTTGTGTGCACCAATGCGCAGGGAGGGGTTCTGAATGCAGACCGATTCCAAATCAGCAACGCGGACATCGCCTTTTCCTACGGCACACCGCCCACCAACCTGCAGTACACCAATTGCTCCTTCCGTCGCTGCAATCAAGCCGTCAACGTAGCGAATACCGTGGTGCTCAACCAGTGTCGGTTTGTAGCGAACAACGTTGCCGTGTACGGTTGGTCCTACTTCACGCTGAACAACTGCCTGTTTCAAGGGAACGCCACCGCCGTTCAAGCCTACAGCACCGCATTCAACATGGCGGACTGCCAATTCATCAACAACCAAATGGGGTTGACTTTTTCATCCAATGTGTTCGACTCCCTCCGCATCGAAGATTGTGAATTTGTAGGCAACGACGTGGCACTCAACTACCCCAACAATGGAGTGGTGCGCAATTGCTCCTTCAGCAACAACGACGTCGCCATCCAGGCTGCCTACGAATGCACCATTCTGGACAACGACTTTTTTTCCAACGAATTGGCCGTTGAGGCATCCGTTCGCGCGGAGGTGAGCAACAACCGAATTCTGAACAACATCGGCGGCTTGCGCATTGCCAGCATTGCTTCGGCGGCGGAAAGCCCCATCGTCCAAAACAACTCCATCTGCGGCAGCACCGTCTTCAATGTAGACAACGCCACCAACGTGAACTACTCCTTGCTCAGCAACTGTTTCTGCGGATTGGATTCCGCGCAAATTGAACTGTACCTCTTGGACGGCTACGACGACATCACCAAAGGGCTCATCAACTACAGCATCTACGACACCAACTGCACCTCCGTCTTGACGTCCGTACTCAAGTTCAACCCAGCCGCTGGACTCTTGGACGCGGTGCCGTTTGCAACCTTTGAAAATCCCGTACACCACGAACTAAAAATCATTGGCAAAACGGAACTGCAATCCCTTCAGCTGATTGACTTTGTGGGCAGACGCTACCTCTTGCAAAGTTCCGGCTCTGCCACCTTCGATGTTTCCCACCTGCCGGCAGGCACGTACACCTTGATGGACGCCAAGGGTCAACCGATGCGCCAAAAATTGGTGAAAATCTGACGGGGGCTCCGGGACCGATGGATGCAAAAAGAAAAACCCAGGCCTGCGGCCTGGGTTTTTTCGTGGTAGCCCCTATAGGAATCGAACCTATATCAGATGGAGCTTCAGAAAATCCATGACAACCATATTTCCAAGTGAAGTAAGTTACTTTATATTGCTAAATCTATGTATTGTAACTTTTATATATTTAACCACAGGGCAATTTTGTGGTAAAAAATATACCTTTTGACCTCACTCAATTCTATTTAATAGTGCGAACGGCACGGACATATCTGCGATCGCTATCCTTAGGGCCTCCATTATATATTTGACCAAATTCAAAACTGTAGTTATAAGCGTGTAATGCATCATATTCCTCACTCCAATAACTATACTGACTCTTAAAATTACCCTTACCCCTCACGTGTAAAGTAACATACATTGCTTGAAACTCCATTGGCGTTGGCAACCTCCAGCCGTTTCCCAGGGCCTCGCATGCGGCTCTCGCTTGAAACCAATTCATGCCATCACTGTTTGAGCCATTCATTCTTGGAAAATCTACATCCGCAACTTCGAATTGATATAAGGTAATCTCACCTTTTCCCTCACAAGATGAGCAAGTTGTAGTTTTAATCGGCTCCCCGTCTACTACATCTAGTTCACGGACTTTTCGCGTATTTTTACATTCAACACATGGTTTTAAATACAACATATCATTCGAAATTCCTTTACATTCTGAGCACTCTTTAGTAACTAAAGCTAATCTGCGTCCTCCAGTTTTTTGAGTACCCGTTCCAGAACATTTTGGGCAATTGTCAACAAGCGTGCAAACCAGGCCCAATGATGTTGAATTATGTGTCGTAGATGTTGAGCCGTTCACTTTTTCGGTCTTGGTTGAATTAGACTTACTTACATCAGGAAACGATTTCACCTCCTCTTTAGGAGGAACATATGGCTTTATAATTGAAAAATCAGGCTCTTGGAATAATGGATTTTGGGCATGAACCGTGATTGTACAAATCATCAGAATCGAAAGATAAGTAGGCTTCATAATTTAATAATTTACTTAGTTTAAATTGAGTTTGCTTATTCCGTCAGAAACGTTTATTTCCAGATTTATTTTTTGTTTTGGATGTATGAATATAAGATTTTTTTTAAAAAGTGGACGTATTTATTTGAGAGAACCATGTTAGCTTCTTGTATTCCCACC
>CANHXZ010000071.1 GCA_947464785.1 Flavobacteriales bacterium
CATCAGGGGGCCTTCAATGACCGCCAACGGACTGTCCAATGCAGCCAGTGCTTCGGCAGCGTCCGCCTCAATGTGGGCGTCAATCCCGTTCACCAGGGCGTGTTCCATGCGCGCCTCCACCGGCAACAAGCGCCAGGCCTCGTCCGCACGCTCGCCGGTAGACTTTCCCTGGTGCTTGAAGGACTCTGCCAACGCTAATAGTCGCTCAGAGGCGTCGGCGTCCCGGTCAAACAAAACGTCTTCGATGGCCATGCGCAAGGCCGGATCTACCTGTTCGTAGACCACCAATTGGCCGGGGTTCACGATTCCCATGTCCAGGCCGTAGCGAATGGCGTGGTAGAGAAAACAGGCGTGGATGGCCTCGCGAACGGCGTCGTTTCCGCGAAAACTGAAGCTTACGTTGCTGACGCCGCCGCTGACCAAGGCATTGGGGAGGTTGGCCTTGATCCAAGCGGTGGCCTCAAAGAAATCCAACGCGTTCCGACGGTGTTCCTCCATGCCCGTGGCTACGGGGAAGATGTTGGGATCGAACACAATGTCTTCCGACGGAAAACCGGTGGCCACGAGCAAGCGGTACGCCCGTTCGCAGATTTCGATGCGTCGGGCCAAGGTATCCGCTTGGCCGTTTTCGTCAAAGGCCATAATGATTACTGCTGCGCCGTACCGTCGGCACAAACGCGCTTGGCGCAAAAACTCCTCCTCCCCCGCTTTCAGCGAGATGGAGTTGACGATCCCCTTGCCCTGCAGGCAGCGCAGCCCCGCCTCCAGAATCTCCCACCGGGAGGAGTCCACCATGATGGGAATGCGAGCAATGTCTGGTTCTGAGGCGATTAAGTTGAGGAAAGTGGTCATGGCTTCGGTGCCGTCCAGCAACCCTTCGTCCATGTTCACGTCCAAAATCTGCGCCCCCCCCTGAACCTGCTCCCGTGCGATTTCCAAGGCCTCGTCAAAAAGACCCGACTGAATGAGGCGCAGGAATTTGCGCGACCCGGTGACGTTGGTGCGTTCGCCCACGTTCACAAAATTGCTCGACGGCCCAATGATCAAGGGCTCCAGTCCACTGAGTTTCATAAGGAGGCAGGAAGGGGTCTGGGTTCGTAACGTGCGGCTTTGGCGGCAAAGGCCCGAATGTGCTCGGGCGTGGTGCCGCAGCAACCGCCCAATAGATTGACCAAGCCGAGTTGGAGGTACTCCTCAACGGCGTCCGCCATTTGCTCGGGGGTTTCGTCGTACCCGCCCAAAGCGTTGGGCAATCCGGCGTTGGGGTACGCACTCACCAAGAAGGGGGCCTCCGCAGCCAGGGTTTGCAGGTAGGGCCGCAGGTCTTTGGCGCCGAGGGCGCAGTTCAGCCCAATGCTGAGCAAGGGCAAATGACTGAGGCTGATCAAGAAGGCTTCCGTGGTTTGGCCGCTCAAGGTGCGACCGCTGGCGTCCGTGATGGTGCCGCTGACCAGGATGGGGACGGTTTTGCCGGTAGCGGCAAAGGCTTCCTCTACGGCGAACAAGGCCGCTTTGGCGTTGAGGGTGTCGAACACGGTTTCCACCAAGAGGGCATCCACGCCCCCTTCCAACAAGGCCTCCGCTTGCTCCTGGTACGCGCAGACCAGTTCCTCAAAGGTGGTGGCGCGGTACCCCGGGCGGTTGACGTCCGGACTCAAACTCAGGGTTCGGTTGGTGGGGCCGATGGCTCCGGCCACAAAGCGGGGGCGGTCCGGCGTGGACGCGGCATCGGCTGCTTGGCGGGCCAATTCCGCACCGGCGCGGTTGATTTCCTTCACCAAATGGGACATGCCGTAGTCCGCCATGGAAATGGACTGAGCGTTGAACGTGTTGGTTTCCACCAAGTCCGCACCGGCCTCAAAATAGGCCGCGTGAATGGATTGAACGATTTCCGGCTGGGTGAGGTTCAGCAAATCGTTGTTCCCGCGAAGGGACTGGGGCCAGTTGGCAAACTGCTCGCCGCGGTAGCCGTCCTCGTCCAACCGGTAGGTTTGGAGCATGGAACCCATGGCTCCGTCCAAAATCAGGACGCGCTCATGGGCAATTTTAAGCAGGGGGTGGTTGAGGTCCACAGGCAAAGCATTATGAATGAGTGCCTATGCAGAAAGACCGAAGCCGGGGGCGGCTGTCAGTGCTCATCTGTCCGACGATCGGCGCGAGGCCGTCGTCAGCGGGAGGTAGCACCCGCCCTGTGCGGGTTGCTAAGACGTCGTAGGGCCCAGTCCCTCGGTCTTTCTGGATAAGCAGTGCAAAGATAGGAAGATTTTGCACTTGGTACCGTATGCTCTGGCTCCCAGGATAATTGCTCCACCCAAGTTGAACCTGTAACCTTCACTTCCCCCGGTGCAACACAATCAAGCTCTGCACCGTGGAGATGTTGGGCAACGCTGCCAATTTTTTGTTGAGAAATCGGTGGTAGGCATCCATGGACGGCATGGCCACCTTGAGCATGAAATCGTGCGGGCCGGTGATGTGGTACCACTCCTCTACTTCAAATAAACCGCGGAGGTCGGACTGAAAAGCCTCCAAAATGGTGTCCCGATGCTCCTTCAAACGAATGGAAACGAAGACCACCAGTTCTTTGCCCAGCGCGGCCGGCGGAACCTCTGCGCGGTACCCCGCAATGACGCCGGCCGCTTCCATGCGCTTGATGCGCTCGTAGGTAGCGGTGGACGATTTGTGCACCCGTTTGGCCAGCTCCTTGGTGCTCAAACGCGCGTCGTCTTGCAGCGCACGGAGGAGCTGTAAATCCACTTCGTCTAGATCAATTTTCTGAAAAGATGACATAAAATAGATTTTTTATCTAAAATAAGCTAAAGTTTCGGAAAATATCACTTCTTCCCTCCAAATTTGGAAAATGACTGGAAACCACCCCGAATCCCTGATGATGTCCCACGGCTACGAGCCGTCTTGGAGCGAGTACTCCGTGAAACCGCCCTTGTTTCTGACGTCCACCTTTGCATTCCCCAACGCGGAAGCCGGCAAGCACTTTTTTGCCGTGGCCTACGGCAAGGAAGCCCAACGCGAAGGCGAAGTACAGGGCCTCATTTACAGCCGTTTGAACAACCCCAACCTGCAAATTTTGGAGGAACGTTTGGCGGTTTGGGAAAACGCGGACGAAGCCGCCGTGTTTGAGAGCGGCATGAGCGCCATCTCCACGGTGTTCCTGGCCTTTCTGAAACCCGGAGATCGGTTGCTGCTGAGCAACCCCGTGTACGGAGGAACGCACCACTTTGCCTACCACTACCTGACCAGCATTGGCGTGCACGTAACCCCTTTCGACGCCACCTCTGATTTGGAAGCTTTGGGTGACGCCTTGATCGCCAGCGGCGAAGGCGCCCAAGTGCGGGTGCTCCACGCGGAAACCCCCGCCAACCCCACCAACGCCATGGTGGACCTGGAAGGACTCAACGCTTTGCGCCGTCGGCTGGAAACCGCCTACGGAACCTCCATCCTGTACGCGGTGGACAATACCTACATGGGTCCCATTTGGCAAAAGCCCTTGGAGTGGGGCGCGGATTTGTCCGTGTACTCCGCCACCAAGTACTTGTCCGGGCATTCGGACTTGATTGCCGGCGCGGTGGTAGGCCGCTCGGAAGTATTGGCTGCGGTCAAGGGACTGCGCACCTTCATCGGCAACATGGCCTCCCCGTTTACTTGCTGGTTGCTCACGCGGTCCTTGGAGACGCTGTCTTTGCGGATGGCGAAGCAAACGGAAAACGCCCAAAAGGTAGCATCCTTCCTGCAGCAACACCCGGCGGTGGAACGCGTGTATTTCCCGGGGCTTCCGGAACAAGGCGAGCACCAAAATGCGTTGTACCGCAAACAATGCAGCGCACCGGGTGCCATGATTTCCTTCGACGTCCGCGGCGGCGAAGCTGGAGCTTTTGGCTGCTTGAATGCCCTCAAGCACATCAAATTGGCGGTGAGTTTGGGTTCCAACGAAAGCCTGGCCCAGCACCCCTACCACATGACGCACGCAGACATGCCGGACGCAGAAAAGGAATCGCTGGGACTCACTGCGGCCATGGTTCGCTTGAGCGTGGGCATTGAACATCCGGACGACATCATTGCGGATTTAAAACAATCGTTGGATCCCCTTTTGTAATGTACATTTGCAACCGCGTGGAAGGATTTGCTCCGATTGCAACCACGGTAAAAAATGCTAAAGACCGGATCTTGAGCACTTTGCCTGTATTGCAGCGGACCGATTCTACGCGTTAAACGCGATAATTGAATCATGAGCTACTTATTTACCTCCGAATCGGTGTCCGAAGGGCACCCCGACAAAATCGCCGACCAAATTTCCGATGCGTTGGTGGACCACTTCTTGGCGTTTGACCCGTCTTCCAAAGTGGCCTGCGAAACGCTGGTGACCACCGGCCAGGTGGTCTTGGCAGGCGAAGTCAAGTCTTCCACCTACTTGGATGCCCAAGAAATTGCCCGCGACGTCATCCGAAAAATCGGGTACACCAAGAGCGAGTACATGTTTGAGGCCAATTCGTGCGGCATTTTGAGCGCCATCCACGAGCAGTCCGCAGACATCAACCAGGCCGTGGAAAAGGCCGACTTGGAAAAGCAAGGCGCCGGAGACCAAGGCATAATGTTTGGTTATGCCACGGACGAAACGTCCAACTTTATGCCTTTGGCCCTGGAAATCAGCCACTTGCTGTTGCGCGAACTGGCCGCCATCCGCAAGGAGGGCAAGGTGATGAAGTACCTGCGCCCGGACTCCAAGAGCCAGGTAACCATCAAGTATTCCGACCGCCACGTGCCGGAAGCCATCGACACCATCGTCATCTCTACCCAGCACGACGACTTCGGTGTAGAAGATGAGGTAATGCAATCGCGAATTACCGCAGACATCCTGCGGGTCTTGATTCCCCGTGTGAAAAAGCAGTTGCCCCGCAAGATCCAAAAGCTCTTCACCGCCGACGTTCGGTACTTGATCAATCCCTCGGGAAAATTCGTCATTGGCGGACCGCACGGAGACACCGGCCTGACCGGCCGCAAGATCATTGTGGACACCTACGGCGGCAAGGGCGCGCACGGAGGCGGTGCCTTCTCCGGCAAAGACCCTTCCAAGGTGGACCGTTCTGCTGCCTACGCGGCGCGTTACGTGGCTAAGAACTTGGTGGCTGCCGGCGTGGCCAAGCAAGCATTGGTGCAGTTGGCGTACGCCATTGGCGTAGCAGAACCCGTTGGATTCTACGTTAACACTTACAACACCGCTTTGGTGCGCGGTGCAGACGGCAAAAAGCTAAACGACGGAGCTATTGCGGACCGCATCCGCGGCTTGTTTGACCTCCGCCCCTACTTCATTGAGCAAAAGTTCGGCTTGCGACAGCCCATTTACGCCGAAACAGCCGCGTACGGTCACATGGGTCGCACCCCAGAAACCGTGACCAAGGAGTTCAAGCGCCCAGGAGCCAACGGCATCGAGAAAAAAGAAATGACCGTGGACCTGTTCACCTGGGAAAAGTTGGATTCCGTGGATCAAATTCGCGCCAAATTCGCACTTTAAATTCCGGGGGGGGCTGCCCCCGGCTGAAATGAAAAAACCCGGCTTCCGCCGGGTTTTTTTGTGCCCGCCCCAAGGGGTGGGTTGTGCGAAAAAACTCAATAACGGTAGGCGTCGGACTTGAACGGTCCTTGAACCGTAACGCCAATGTAGGCGGCTTGGTCTTCGGACAGGGTATCCAACTCCACGCCAATGGCGGAAAGGTGCAGGGCTGCCACTTTCTCGTCCAAATGCTTGGGCAAGGTGAATACCTCATTGGGGTACTTTCCTTTGTTGGTGTACAACTCAATCTGCGCCAACGTTTGGTTGGTGAAGGAGTTGGACATGACGAAGCTGGGGTGGCCGGTGGCGCAGCCCAAGTTCACCAAACGACCTTCCGCCAAAACGATGATGTCGTTGCCGTCGATGTTGTATAGGTCCACCTGGGGCTTGATTTCCACCTTGGTGCTGCCGTAAGAAGCATTCAACCAAGCCATGTCGATTTCGTTGTCGAAATGACCGATGTTGCACACTACGGTTTTGTCCTTCATCATGCGGAAATGACGCTCCGTTACGATGTTCTTGTTGCCCGTTGCCGTGCAAACGATGTTGGCACGTGGAACGGCGTTGTCCATGCGCTTGACCTCAAAACCGTCCATGGCGGCTTGCAATGCGCAAATGGGGTCGATTTCCGTAACGATGACGCGCGCTCCAGCGCCCTTGAAGGATGCCGCAGTGCCCTTGCCTACGTCTCCGTAACCGGCAACCACCACTACTTTGCCGGCCATCATCAAATCGGTGGCCCGACGAACCGCGTCTACAGCCGATTCTTTACAGCCGTACTTGTTGTCGAACTTGGACTTGGTCACGCTGTCGTTCACGTTGATGGCGGGTAAAGGCAATGTGCCGTTGGCCATGCGCTCGTACAAACGGTGAACTCCCGTGGTAGTCTCTTCGGAGATGCCGCCAATGCCGGCAGCCAGGTGCGGGTAACGATCCAACACCATGTTCGTCAGGTCGCCGCCGTCGTCCAAAATCATGTTCAAAGGATTTTGATCGGCACCAAAGTGCAGGGTTTGCTCAATGCACCAGTCAAACTCCTCTTCCGTCATGCCCTTCCAAGCATATACTTGAATGCCGGCAGCAGCAATGGCGGCGGCGGCGTGGTCTTGTGTGGAGAAAATGTTGCAGGAAGACCAGGTTACCTCAGCGCCCAATTCCGCCAGCGTCTCAATGAGGACGGCCGTTTGGATGGTCATGTGGAGGCAGCCCGCAATGCGCGCGCCCGCTAGGGGCTTGGAGGTGCCGTATTCGGCCCGCAACGCCATCAAACCGGGCATTTCTGCCTCAGCCAATTGGATTTCCTTGCGTCCCCACTCGGCGAGGGACATGTCTTTCACTTTATAGGGCACGTAGGCCATGGCAGGGAGGTTTGTCGTTAATTTGCGGCAAAGGTACGGAAACGGTGTGGATTGAACTTCCCGATGAGGGGCTCGCTTGGGTGGGGCGTCAGGACGCGTGCGGTGAAGCGCGCTGGTCCGACGCATGCCAAAAACGAGGGGCGGATCGAAAATCAGAATCCGCTCAAGTTGCCTTTTCCGCTGCGCGTTTTGCCTTGTTTCAAGTGCTTCAACGCGCCAACCGAGAAGATGTTCTCCAATATTTGCATTATTCGTCTGCCGGACGTCCTGTGCTGCCGGCGGGGATGGGTTTTGTGGCCCTTTCCCATTCTGCCACGCACGCTGCGGCGGCCTTCCACCCCACCCGACCGGTGGGAATTGACGTGGAGGGGCCGCGCAACCAATTAGCCCGCGTGGCGGCCAAGTTTGTGGCACCGGAAGAACAGGGATTGGATTTGCGGAGACTTTGGGGTTTGAAGGAGGCTCTGTACAAGGCCATCGGCTTGCCCGGACTGCACTTTGCCCGCGATTTGCGGTGTACCGAAGACCCCACGGACTTTGCGCCGGGCCGCGCAACGTTTCCGGAAGGGGAAGCACATTGGGGCCGCGTAAATCCGGACGATCAATGCGCGGTTTGGGCCTTACTGCCCCCGCCCCAGTACCTGCTGCACAAACCTTTCCGGTGGGTGGTGACGGGCGCGGAAAGCAGCGGCAAATCCACCTGGGCCCAAGATTTGGCAACCCGCCTCAACCTGCCCCTGGTTCCGGAAGGCGTTCGCCAATGGATGGTGCCCGGCGCAGACTACACGGCTGTGGAGGTGCGTAAATGGGCACAACAACAAGCGCAGTTGGAAGCCGATCGAGCCGGAGACGGCTCCGCGGTGGTGGACACGGACCGCGTGAATTTTGACGTGTGGCTCCAGGTGCGGTTTGGCGAGCGCTTGGATCGCGCGGTATCGAATGCGTCGTCAGGCTCGGAAGAAGCGCCCTCGGAGGCGTTCGCCGTGGAAATGGACCGCTGGTATGCCGTTCTTTCTCCCTTGGAAACATGGGAACCGGATCCGTTGCGGGAAGCGCCGGATTATGCGGACCGGCTGCGGATTGAATCGCTGCATCGATCTGCGGTGGAGAGCGAGGAACAAGGCGTTCGCGTGGGCTGGTGGGAAGTGGCGCAAACGCCCTTTGGGGCGGAGATTGCAGCATCTGCTAACCAAAATCGCTGGCCGGTGTTGTATCTTTGCCAAGCACAGGGGTGCCGGAGCGAACGCAACGGCTGAGATTACACCCTAGAACCTGGGCGGGTTATGCCGCCAAGGAAGTCGCCCGGCACAACTGTGCGCCGTTTGTTCCACCAACAAAACTGCCCAGTTGTGAAAAAAAATTTAAGCTTTCTGGTTTCCCTGGTTGGTACGGCGTGTGCCGTTGGCTTTTTTGGCGCCCCGTCCGTTTGGGCCCAAAATGCAAAATCCAGTGCAACGCCCAACGCTTCAAAAATGGACACCACCGTGGTCCTGACGGCGGCGGAAGTAGCCGTATTTCGAGCGGATGAACGCACACCGGTAACCTTTACTTTGTTGTCCGCACCCGTTTTAAAGCGGGAAAACAACGCTCGGGACCTACCCTTTGTCCTGCAAAACGTGCCCAACGCGGTGGTGGCGTCGGACGCGGGAACGGGCATGGGCTACACCTACTTTCGGCTGCGCGGGTCGGACCAAACACGGATCAACGTAACGCTCAACGGCGTGCCGCTGAACGACCCGGAATCGCACG
>CANHXZ010000072.1 GCA_947464785.1 Flavobacteriales bacterium
ACTTCCCTGCAGCCCAACTCGGGCGCACAAGGGGAGTACGCCGGTTTGATGGTCATCCGCGCCTACCACCAGTCCCGCGGGGATCACCACCGCAATGTGGCCCTCATTCCGTCCTCCGCGCACGGCACCAATCCTGCGTCTGCCGTCATGGCGGGCATGGACGTGGTGGTGGTGGGTTGCGACGACCGCGGCAACATCGATTTGGCGGATTTACAAGCCAAGGCGGAGCAGTTTTCGGATCGTTTGGCGTGCATGATGATCACGTATCCGTCCACCCACGGCGTATTTGAAGCGTCCGTAAAGGAGGCCACCAGCCTGATCCACCAACACGGCGGCCAGGTGTACATGGACGGTGCCAACATGAATGCTCAGGTGGGCCTCACGTCTCCCGGCCTCATTGGCGCGGACGTGTGCCACCTGAACCTGCACAAAACCTTTGCCATCCCGCACGGCGGCGGCGGTCCCGGGGTTGGGCCCATCTGCGTGAAGGCGCATTTGGCGCCGTTCTTGCCGACGCACCCGGTGGTGGCTACGGGCGGTAATCAGCCGATCACGACCATTTCCGCGGCACCCTACGGAAGCGCTTTGGTGCTTTTGATCAGCTACGCCTACATCAAGATGCTGGGCGGGGAAGGGCTGCGCGACGCTACGCGCTACGCCATCCTCAACGCCAACTACATGAAGTACCGTTTGGAGTCCGGCTTCCAAGTATTGTACACCGGTGACAACGGTCGGTGCGCCCACGAAATGATCTTGGACTGCCGACCCTTCAAGCGCGACGGCGGCATTGAGGTAGTGGACCTGGCCAAGCGTTTGATGGACTACGGCTACCACGCCCCCACGGTGAGCTTCCCCGTGGCCGGCACCCTGATGATTGAGCCCACGGAAAGCGAATCCAAAATGGAGTTGGACCGCTTCTGCGACGCCCTGTTGGCCATTCGCGCGGAGGTTCAGGACATCATCGACGGGAAGGTGGACGCGGAAAACAACCTGTTGAAGAACGCCCCGCACACCCTGACCATGGTGACCGCCAACGATTGGAATTGGCCCTACACCCGCCACGACGCGGCTTATCCGCTGCCGTACGTAGCCGAAAACAAGTTTTGGCCCACCGTTCGCCGTGTGGACGAAGCCTACGGTGATCGCAACCTGCAGTGCACCTGTGCTCCGGTTTCGTCGTATGCGGAGTAAAACGGATGTTTCAGAGGTCCATTTTAACTTTCTATTGATTGTAAAAAGCCCGCGAAAGCGGGCTTTTTGCTTTCCGTCCGGGCGTCAAATGGACTTTAGGTAAAATTGGAAATATCTAGTTTTCAAACGATTACTTGGAAAATTCAAAAATTATTCCGAACGTTGATGCATCAAAACCCTAAAAGTCAGCTCTCTATGAAAAAAATGTACTTTTTCGCTGGATGCTTGCTCGCAACCTCGGTTTGGGCCCAAACCAAAGAACATCGAGTCGTCCACCATCGAACCTCAGAGGAATCGTCGCATTCGATTCAAGGGAATTCAATGCACCACAATTCCTCTGTTGAAACCGTAATTTGGTCGGAAAACTTTTCGACGGGTATTCCGGCAACTTGGGACAATTCCGGCGGCACCGCAAACGGCGTTGCGGACCCAGACGTCAAATGGGAATACCGGGGACCGTCCACGACTCCCTCAGTGACCACTGGATCCCGAGGCGGTTATGTTGGAACACGTGGGCCTGTACAAAGTGCAACGGCGGCCAATGGCTTTGTCATTTTTGATTCCGATTTCTTAGACAATGCGGGCATTGCGGGTAATTTTGGAAACGGAATTGGCGCCGCCCCTCATTTGGCCAACCTGACCACCCCGTCCATCAACCTAACCGGATATACTGAGGTAGACATTCAGTTCACGCAGTACTACCGTCGGTTCGCAGGACCAACCGGACAGGGTGTGCCGGCAACTTATTTGGATTTCTCCACGAACGGTGGTACCACATGGCCGTATTCCGTAACCCTGAATGCAGGAATAGCGGTTAACTCGGCAACACCAACCGCGGATGTTGTTGCTGTACCGCTTCCTGTAGGCGTTGCCAATCAAAGCAACGTAAAGATTCGTTTCCGATTTGAGGGGGACTACTATTTCTGGATGATCGACGACATCCAGTTGATTGAAACGCCGAAACACCGCATTGAATTTGTGGCATTGCCCTCCGGAGCTCCCAAAGTGGACATTATATACGGTCCGGCGAGCGGCTCATCCAAAATGGGCCACATGAATCTAAAGCAAGTCCGCCCCATCACCTTTGATGCCAACGTCATCAATACCGGTTCGGATGCACAAACCAATGTTAAATTGCAAATGCGTATTTACAATGCCTCCAACAATCAGTTGGCGCAGACGTTGAACAGCTCAACCACGGCCACCTTAGCAATCGGGGACACCTTGGACTACAATGCTTTGAACACCTACAGTTCTGCGTGGACACCATCCGCGGAGGGAACCTATAAAGTCGTTCACGTGGTGTTGTCTGACTCCACCTCTGCAGTTTTTGCGGACACCGGTAGGGTGGTGGTATCCAGTGATCTTTTGTCCATTGATTTCGGACGATGGGGCAACTCAATAGGAACGCCCAACGCCGGTTACGACGGATCCGCCTTTGCCTCACGCATGGATTTGGTTGACGACGAACGTCTGTACGGGGTAACTGTTGGATTGGCCAATTTGGTTTCGGCGTCGGGTTCTACTGCGAACGCTACATTCGCCGGAGGTATTGTTGAGCTTTCGTTGTTCGATTCCTCAGCGTTCGACGGTTTCACGGCTGGTTTTGACCAAAACGCTATTTTGGCTTACAGTCAAAAAACCATTTCCGGAACCGATTCCGCGTCCGGATCTATTTATTTTGATTTGACCGACCCCGCCACGGGATTTCCCATGTTGCTTACCGGTGATTCCTATTATTTGGTATTCACGATGTACTCCAACAACGGTGTGGACCCAATCCGCATCAAGAACGACGCAACGTTCGAAAATGCATCTGGTTCGGCGCTCATGTACCTAACTACGGTCAACGGTACGGCTTATAATCGTTGGTACACCGGTTACAGTTCCAGCCGATCTTTTGAGAACCCTTGGATTCGCGCCAGCGTCTGTCCTTCAGCTACAGCTGCTGCGTGTATGGGAATCGGTTTGACGGAGGAGCACTTGAAATCCATTACCGTGGCACCAAATCCGGCCAGTGATTGGATTCGCTTGAATTTTGGAAGTGCTGAAGGCAACGTAGAAATCGAGTTCGTCGATGGCTTTGGACGCGTTTTGTTGAAACGAGACGTAGCGGTACAAGCAGGTACTTCCGTGCCTTTCCCAACGATTGGTTGGGCACCGGGTATTTATTTTGTTCGAATTAAAGGAGGACAAGCCTGTACGGTTCTGCCGTTTATCGTAGATTAAAGTACTGATAAATAGCATTTTAAATAGTTTTTCGAAGCGACTCCTCCGGGAGTCGCTTTTTTTTTGCGCTCTACGGCCGGTTTCTTCCGCTGAAGGAACTTAATTCTTTCGTAATATTGGTCCTTGCGTTTATGCTTTAAAGCCCATATTATGAAAAAAACCTACTTCTTTGCCTTCATGGCAATTGGATTTGCGGCCCTGGCCCAGTCCCCGAAGGCCCGCGTTGAAGCTCAGCGCACGGCCGACAACAACGAGCAGCGCCCCGCGCGCTCTTCCGTAACGGCCCGCTACACGGGTACGGAAACGGTTATTTATTCTGAAACTTTTGCCAACGGTATTCCAGCATCTTGGGACAACACCGGCGGTTTGGCCAACGGCGTTGCCGATGCTGATTCCAAGTGGGAGTACCGAGGTACCACCACCACTCCGGGCGTCGTGACCGGTTCGCGCGGTGGCTACGCAGGCACGGCCGCTACCGGTCAGCTGGCTATTCAAAGCCCCACGGCAGCCAACGGTTTCGTATTGTTTGACTCCGACTTTTTGGACAACGCAGGCATTGCCGGCAACTTCGGAAACGGAATTGCAGCAGCTCCCCACGTTGCCAACTTGACTTCGGGCGTCATCAACTTGACCGGCTACACCGAGGTGGATTTGGTGTTCAATCAGTACTACCGTCGTTTCGCGGGCCCAACCGGCCAAGGCGTACCTGCTACGTACATCGACTTTTCCATCAACGGAGGTACCACGTGGCCCTACACCGTGATGTTGAATGCTGGTATTGCGGTGAACTCCGCCACCACCCGTACCGACGTTGCTGCTGTACCCATTCCTTCCGCAGTTGCCGGTCAAGCCAACGTGAAGTTCCGTTTCCGTTTCGACGGCGACTACTACTTCTGGCAGATCGACGACGTGAAAATCATCGAGACGCCCAAGCACCGCTTGGAGTACATCGTGAACGCCAACGGCGCTCCGAAAGTAGACATCCTGTACGGTCCTGCTTCCGGTTCTTCCAAGTTGGGCAACATGTCCTTGAAGCAAAACCGCTCCATCACGTTCGACGCCAACGCGGTGAATACCGGTTCTGCCAACCAGACCAACGTGAAGTTGCAAGTGAAAATCTTGAACAGCACGGGTGCTGTAGTACAAACGTTGAACGGTCCTGTTAAAGTTTCCTTGGCTTCTGGCGACACTGCTGACTACAACGATTTGAACACCTTGGCCACTGCCTGGACTCCTGCTGCTGTTGGTACCTACGGGGTGACGTTTAGCGTTGTAACGGACTCTACGGTTGCTGTGTTCCCGGACACCATGGCGGTTACGGTTACCAACGACTTCAACTCTTTGGATTACAGCCGTTTTGATAACTCCATCGGCACTCCGAACATCGGTTTGGACGGTTCTGCCTTTGCCGCACGCCACGATTTTGTGAACGCAGAGCGTTTGTTCGGCGTGAACGTAGGCATCTCCACCTTGACCACCGGCGGTGGCATTGTTGAAATGTCTGTGTTTGACTCTTCTGCCTTCGACGGTTTCACCACAGGTTTCGACCAGAACGCCATCTTGGCGTACGTACAACACACCATCACGGCTGCCGACACGGCTGCGGGCACGATCTACTTTGATTTGACCGACCCCACCACCGGCTTCCCCATGTTGTTGCCTCAAGGTTCGTACTTCTTTGTATTCACCATGTACTCCAACAACGGTGCTGAAGTAGTTCGCATGCGCAACGACCAAAGTTTCGAGAACGCTTCCGGTTCGGCCATGATGTACCTGACCACTGTGGGCGCTACGGCCTACAACCGTTGGTTCACGGGCTACAGCAGCGGTCGCTCGTTCGAAAACCCTTGGATCCGCTCCAAGACGTGTGAATCAGCGAATCCTGTTGCGTGCATGGGCATTGGTTTGACCGAGGAGGCTATGGCTTCCATCACGGTTGCTCCAGTACCTGCGAATGAGTTCATGAACGTTGCCTTCGGCGACGCTGACGGTCAGTTTGAATTGACCTTGATCGACATCACCGGTAAAGTGGTAAAGGCCCGCAACGTTGTTGCTGAAGCCGGTACTTCCGTGCCTGTATACGTTGGTGACTTGGCTGCCGGTATGTACACCCTGAACGTACAGAACGGTGCACAAGTGAAGACTTTGAAAGTAGCCATCCAATAAGGACTGCCTTTCTAAACTGAAGGAGCCGCCTCGCAAGAGGCGGCTCTTTTTTTTGGCCCCTCCGTACCCGTCGGCTGCTACTTACCGGCGTACTTGGGATAGACCGTGCGCGTGATGAAGTCGCGCTCGGCGCTCCAGCCGCGGGCCGGGGAGTATTCCCGACCGTAGAAGATGATTTGCAGGTGGAGTTTGTTCCATCGGTCCTCGGGGAAAAGGCGCTTGGCGTCGCGCTCGGTTTGTTCCACGCTCTTGCCGTTGGTCAGTTTCCATCGGGTTAAAAGGCGGTGGATGTGGGTGTCCACGGGAAAGGCGGGCACCCCAAAGGCCTGGCTCATCACCACCGAGGCGGTTTTGTGGCCTACGGCGGGCATGGCTTCCAGCGCTTCAAAGGAAGCGGGTACCTCGCCGCCGTGCAGGTGAACAATCATTTCCGACAGCCCCTTCAGGCCCTTGGACTTCATGGGGGTCAGACCCACCGATCGGATCAAATCCGCGATTTCTTCCACCGAAAGTTGCGCCATTTGGGCGGGGGTGGAGGCACGGGCAAAGAGTGCGGGCGTAACGGTGTTGACCCGGGCGTCCGTGCACTGCGCGGAGAGGACCACCGCCACCAACAGGGTGAAGGCGTCGGTGTGGTCCAAAGGAATGGGCGTCTCCGGGTACAGGCGCTCCAGTTCGTCTTGGATGTACCGGACGGCGTCGGATTTTTTCATAAGACAAAGGTAGATGCGAACCGCAAGCACTGTTTCTTTGTTCCTTTGATGGGAACGAACTACCGGACCCCTCCAATTTTATCCGCCATGACCCATTTGAAACCGGGCGACGCTGCCCCAGCCTTCCAATCCATCGACCAAAACGAGGCCCCTGTTGCCCTGTCTGACTTCGCCGGCAAAAAACTCGTTTTGTACTTCTACCCCAAGGACGACACCCCCGGCTGCACCGCCGAGGCCTGCAGTTTCCGCGATTCCTACCAAGAGCTCTTGGACGCCGGTTTTGCCATCTTGGGGGTTTCTGTGGATTCGCCCAAGGCCCACCAGAAATTCATCGCCAAATACAGCCTGCCGTTCCCGCTTTTGTCCGACGGCGACAAATCCGTGGTTACCTCCTACGGCGTGTGGGGTCGGAAAAAATTCATGGGCCGCGAATACGATGGAATTCACCGAGTTACCTTCGTAATCGACGGTTCCGGTTCTTTGGAACGCGTCATTACGGACGTGGACACCAAGGCCGCTGCGCAACAAATTTTGGCCGATAGCCGTAGTTAAGTGTTTACCTTTGGGTAGGGCCAAAACCTTGCCCTACTTTTGTTCACGTCGGGGACGAATTCCCGACGTGACTTTTTTATATCCTTAAATCTGCAGTGCCATGAGCAACGAAAAAGAAGCCAAACTGAAAGCCCTCAAGCTGACCATGGAAAAGTTGGACAAGACCTACGGGAAAGGGGCCGTCATGCGCATGGGCGACGCTGCCGTTGAAGAGGTTGAAGTCATTCCATCCGGTTCCTTGGGCGTTGATATTGCCTTGGGAATAGGCGGTTACCCGCGCGGTCGCGTTATTGAAATTTACGGACCGGAATCCTCCGGTAAGACCACCCTCACTTTGCACGCCATTGCGGAGGCCCAGAAATTGGGCGGCATTGCAGCCTTCATCGACGCCGAACACGCTTTTGACCGCGCCTACGCGGAGAAGTTGGGTGTGAACACGGAAGAACTGATCATTTCGCAGCCAGACAACGGCGAGCAAGCATTGGAAATTGCGGACAATTTGATTCGTTCGGGCGCCATTGATTTGGTGGTCATTGACTCGGTTGCTGCTCTGACGCCCAAAGCGGAAATTGAAGGCGAGATGGGCGATTCCAAGGTGGGATTGCACGCCCGACTGATGTCTCAAGCGTTGCGCAAATTGACCGGAACCATTTCCAAAACCAATTGCACCTGCTTTTTCATCAACCAGCTCCGCGAGAAGATTGGCGTCATGTTCGGCAATCCAGAGACCACCACAGGCGGTAACGCCTTGAAATTTTACGCGTCCGTGCGCATCGACATCCGTCGCTCCACCCAAATCAAGGATGGGGATGAGGTTGTGGGCAACCGGATTCGCGTGAAGGTGGTGAAGAACAAGGTGGCGCCTCCTTTCCGTTCGGCGGAATTTGACATTTACTACGGCGAGGGCATTTCCAAGGCCGGCGAGTTGATCGACTTGGGCGTCCAGCACGGCATTATTGCAAAAAGCGGCAGCTGGTTCAGCTACGGAGACACCAAGTTGGGTCAGGGTCGGGATGCGGTTCGTCAGTTGTTGAAAGACAACCAGGAGTTGGCCGACGAGTTGGAAGTTAAAATTGCGGCAGTTCTGCGTGGTTAAGTCGATTGCCTACCTCGGGCTCGCGGCCGCCCTCTGGGCGGCCTGCTCGCCCTCGGCTCCGGAGGAGCAGGTCAAAAAAACCGAAACGCCGTTGGATTCGGTGTCGGTGTATTTGGAATCCAATCCCAACGACTTGGACGCCCTGGCGTTTCGGTCCGGATTGTACTTGGAGCAGAAGAACCTTCCGTACGCCAAGGCGGACATGGAGGCTGCGCTCGCCCTAGACTCCAACCACGTCCCCAGCCTCTTGCGCAAAGGAGAAGTCTACTTCATTGGCAACCAAACCCGGATCTCCAAAGAGGCTTGGGAGCGTTGCATTCAATTGGATCCGGACAACATTCCCTGCCGGCTCAAAATGGCGGAGTTGTACTCCATTGTTCAAGACTACGACAAATGTTTAACGTTTGTGGATGCGGTTTTGAAACGCGACGAGAACAACGCCATGGCCTACTACATCAAGGGCTTGGCTTTGCGCGACACCAAGGCCGACACGGCCTTGGCGCTGAAGTACATCCAAAAATCCATCGACCTGAATCCCTCCTTTGTGCCCGCCTTGGACATGGCTGGGGTACTCCACATGGGTCTCAATTCCGGCTTGGCCGGTGGGTATTTTCAGCGAATCATCGACCAAGACCCCAACAACGCCAAGGCCTACTACAACTTGGGGATGTTCCACTTGGGCA
>CANHXZ010000073.1 GCA_947464785.1 Flavobacteriales bacterium
CGCCCTGATCCGTGTGGATGTGCTGCTCTTGGGTGTCCACGGACTGAACCACAGCCTTGCGAAAGGCCACGTTGGGAATCTTCGCGATTTTGCGGCGGAACGGGAAGCCGATGTTGTCCGGCGCCAAGGATCCTGTGGCCACTTGGTAGAGCAGCGGTTGAAACGTGTGGAAGTTGTTTTGGTCGATCAAGAGAACTTTGACCGGTTGCTTCGCCAATTTTTGGATCAAGGTAATGCCGGCGAAACCGCCGCCCAATACCACCACGGTGGGTCCGGGGAGGGCGTCTAAGCCGGTGGAAACAAGATGTGTCATGCTTTTGATTAATGCAGCAAAGGTCGCCTTTCGCGGCGAGCACCTGCGACGCTTCTCTTGCAAAAATTGCACCACACGGTCTATTTAATTCTATTTTAGCACGGTTGTTGCTGCTAGGCACCACCCGATTTGCCCCTCCATGAGATTTATCCACCACCGCGCTGTGCCCTTTTGGGCTCTACTCTTAGGAGCTGTACTGCCAATCTTTGCACAAAAGAGCAGTGCGCCGACTCAGTTGGATACGGCGCAGTCGCAGGACTTGAGTGAGGTGGTGGTAGCCGGTTCGCGCTGGAGCCAGGCCATGAACCACCTGCCGTCGCAAGTGGACGTGGTCAGCAAGAAAAACATTGCCCAGTTTCAGCCGCAAACGGCGGCGGATCTGCTGGGCTTGTCCGGCAAGGTGTTCATTCAGAAAAGCCAGCAGGGCGGGGGCAGCCCCATGATTCGGGGTTTTGCCACCAATCGATTGATCTATACGGTGGACGGGGTTCGCATGAACACGGCCATCTTTCGCAGTGGAAACATTCAAAACGTAATCAACCTGGATCCGTTCGCCACGGAACGGGCGGAGGTGGTTTTTGGCCCGGCCAGTGTGGTGTACGGCAGCGACGCGGTGGGCGGGGTGATGGCGTTCAGCACGTTGCAACCGCATTTTGGCAGCGCCGTCCGTGGAAACGTAGATTTTCGCTTTTCGTCCGCCAATAAAGAGCAGACGGCCCACGCGGACGTTGCCTACGGCGGCAAGCGTTGGGCGGCGGTGACCAGCTTGAGTCGGTGGGATTTTGATCACCTTCGGCAGGGTTCCAGGGGACCGTCGGACTACGTGAAACCCTTCTACGTGTTGCCGGGTTTGGCTGGGGATTCCGTGGTGCTGCAGAGCGATTCGAACCTGCAAATTCCAACGGCTTATCGGCAATGGAATTTCATGCAAAAGGTGGCGTTTCGGCCGTCGGATCAATGGAAAATTGAGTACGCCCTGCACCATTCGCAAACGTCTGCCTACGGTCGGTACGACCGCCACAACCGGATGCGGAACGGGTTGCCGCGCTACGCGGAGTGGGATTATGGCCCGCAGCTTTGGACCCTAAATCTGTTGAGCGCCCAGCATTTGAAAAAAACGCGCTGGTACGACCAAGCTTCTTACCGTGCGGCCGTTCAAACGTTTGCGGAGTCGCGCATCGACCGCAGCATGAACGGAACGGACCGCACCGTACAGTCCGAATACGTTACGGCGTATTCCTTCAACGCGGACTACACCCGGGCTTGGGGTAAAGCACACCGGCTCTTTTATGGATTGGAGGGCGTGTTGGACGACGTCCGTTCTGCAGGCGAGGTGGTTCACTTGGACACGGACTCAACCGAACCTAATTATTCCCGGTACCCGCAGGCCACGTGGTACTCCGTGGGTGCCTACGCGAGCCACGAGTGGAACGCATCCCCAAAAACCACGGTCACTTCCGGATTGCGCCTCAACGCCGTGGGCTTGGACGCGGACTTTACCTCGCAATTGGCCTATTTCCCGCTTCCGTTTGCGTCGGCTCAGATTCGCGACGAAGCCCTCACGGGCAGTTTGGGGGTGGCCCACCGCCCCAATGCGCGTTGGACGTTTAAGGCGAACGCCGGCACGGCGTTTCGTGCGCCGAACGTGGACGACATGGGCAAGATTTTTGACTCTTCCCCCGGAATGGTGGTGGTTCCCAACGATCAACTGAAGTCCGAGTACGCCTACAACGCAGACGTGGACATCGCGTGGAAGTCTTCCGCCGGTGTAAAGGTTGATTTTGCGGCCTACGCTACGCTGCTGGAGGGTGCGTTGGTTCGTCGGCCCACCACCTTGAATGGGGAAGACAGCATTCTGTACGACGGTGAACTCAGCAGGGTGGAGTCCATCCAAAACGCGGCGGTTGCTCGTGTGGCGGGGGTGCATTTCGCGGCCGAGGTGCCGCTGGCTCCCGCATGGTTGGCCTACGCATCTATCAACGTGCAAAACGGCACGGAGGTGATGGACGACGGGACGGTTTCTGCCGCGCGCCACGCCGCCCCCGTGTTTGGCACGTCGCGGTTGACGTTCCGCAAAAACCGACTGCGCGCGGACGCCTACGTTAACTTTCAAGGGGCTCGCGCGCACGATCGCTTGGCGGTAGAAGAGCAAGCCAAGACAGAGATTTACGCAAAGGACGCCAACGGGCAAACCTACAGCCCGGCTTGGTATACGGCGAACGTACGCGCCACCTACACCACCAAATTTGGTTTGCGTGCCCAGGTGGGCCTGGAAAACCTAACCGACGTTCGCTACCGTCCCTACAGCTCCGGGGTTTCCGGAGCGGGTAGAAACGTGGTGGTGGCGCTTCACGTGCAGTTTTAACGACGTTTTCGTCTCGTACTTTGTTGACGGCATCGGCTCCCCCAGGGAGCCGATGCTCGTTACAACCAGACCGTCCAACCGGCCACGGCCCATTGGGCGTATTTGCCCAGGCCCGGAGCGGGGAAGCTGTCGTTGAAGGCCAAAAATTGACGCGTTTCCAAGCGGAGCAGCGCGCGGGCATGCGGTTGGTAGTTGAGGGTTAGGCCTCCAGACGCGGTGCGGAATCCCGGATATCCTTGAAGATAAGGTGTCACCACTTGGTTGGGGTCGTGGAAGTACTCCAGCCGGCCGGACAGGCTCCAGTTTTTGGCCAAAGGGGCCTGCACTTGGGCGTTCGCCTGGCCCCAGTAGCCTTGGCCGGCTTGGTGGCCCAGGTAGGCGTCTGCCGTTGCTTTCCATCCTTTGGGGCCCTGGTAAATGGCATAGAAGTCCGCAAACAGCCGACGCGTGGCGCTGCTGGGGAACAACTGTTGCTGTTCTTTTCCGGCAAAGGCTACCGCGTTCAACAACCAGCGTGCGTTGGGGCGGTATTCCCAGTGAACCACCCCGGCCATACCGGGCGTTTGGTCCTGCATCTGTTGCCATCCGTTCACGGCATATACCGCGACGGTGGATTTCTCACCCAAGCCGGCAGTCAGTTTCATGCCCTGAAGGTAGTAGGGAACGTATTCCGCAGAAAAGGACCGCAGGTACATGAGGTGGTCTTTGGACAGCGCACTCTCGTTGGTAAAGGGGGAGCCCAGGACGCCGCCGTCCAGCCACAGGTTGGCCTTGGGGTGGAGTTTGATGCCGGCGTTGCCCTCCAGCAGGGGAAGCTCGCCGGGGGCGTAGTTGGATTGTACGTACGTGCCCCAAGCAGGCATGAGTCGGGCCCGCACGGTTCCGTCGTTGTACCGAACGTCAATGGCCGCTACGTTGAGCGCAAACTGGTTGAGCCGATTGGAGGACACGAAGTAGGGGAAAGCCGCACCTCCCAGGAGGTTTGAGGTGCCCGAATAAGCGTCCAGGTACGCTCCTACCGTGAGTTTGCCCAGTTTGACGCCGCTGGTGGTGTCCGCAAATCCGGGGTTGGCTACTTGGGCGGCGGCGCTGGTTGCAGCAAGAATGGCCACAAGGGGAAGTAGGTTTTTCATGGGGCTACTGTGGGTTTTGATCCGGTCCAAACACAAAAGTGTAGTACGTGGTCCCCTCGTCGTATTTCTCGTATACAGCAATGGGGGCGGCCCGACGGCTGGTTTGGTAGGCTTCGGTCAGCAACGGATAGGCCCGCAGGGCGCCAATAGCGAAGGCGAGCTTGTTTTTGGCTTGGTAGGCCACCACCAAGGCAGTTCCGCCGGGGAGGGTGTCCGTGCGCAGTCCGGCCAGGCGCAGCGCGGCGGTGCGTGCGGAATCAGGGGAATTTTGCAGAATGCGTCCGTAGAGTCCGCGGCATTGTTCGGGTGCCACCGCGCTGGGGTCGTCAAAATACCAACTGAATCCGGGTCCGCTGGGGTTGTTCAGCGAGTCCAGCAGCGCGTTTGCTTTTTCAAGGGTTGGAAAAATGGTTTCGTAGGGTCCGGTGTAGTCCAAGCCGGCCACGGTTTGTTGCGAAACTTCAATGGTGTCCACGCGCAGGGTTTGAAACCCGCCTCCGTAGGCATAGGCACCTAATACCAAAGCCGTTACTGCACTGGCCACCGCAGCAACGCCGATGACCCATTTTTTAGCCGTTTTCATGAATCAAAGGTGGGCAAATTTTCCGCTCCACGCTTCGTTCTTGCGCGGGTTTCGCTTTATTTTTTGCCGTACTTCGCACCATGAAGCAATCGGTTGTTTTGGGTTTGGCCCTGGGGGCCTTCAGCTATGGCTGGCTCTTGTTGGAAAAAGCATTTGGGCTGCACGGCCCGCGGTTGCCGCTGTACGTTTATTTTGTTTTGATCTCGGTGGTTCCCACGCTCTTGATTTGGCAGTGGGGGATGCGTCGGATTCGCTTGGGCTTGCCGGAGGCGCCCACTTTTGTTCGACTTTTTCAATCCGGCCTGGTGGCGGTGGGTGTTTGGGCCTTGGCCACGGCGTTGGGCCAGTGGTTGTTCCACACCGCGGTGAGTCCTCGTTTTTTGGAGGAGGCTGCAGCACGAGCGGTAAGCGCCGGATTGGACGCTGAGGCCGCGGCCTCCACCTACAGCTTGGGTTCGTACGTGCTTCAAAACGTGGCGAGTACCTTGTCCCAAGGCGTGGTTTTGGCCGCTGGATTTGCCTATTTTGGAAGTCGTAGGGCGGAGGCGCACCGGAAAACTACGGAGGCCGTTCGCGGGATGATGAAGGGCTCCGGCAAAGCGGGTTCTACGCCCGCCAAGGGCGGACCAAAATCCGGGAAGCGTGCTTGAGTTGGCGTGTTTTCATCCCCGCGCCGTGGAACGGGCGGCGGAGTGGGGCGTGCCCCGGGTGGAGTTTTGCGCGGATGCGTTAGCCGGTGGCACCACGCCGGATCCCGCCGATGTGCGCGCGGTTCGGGCAGACTACGACGGAATTTTAGGGGCCATGGCCCGGCCGGTGGCGGGTTCGTTTGCGTACGATCGGGGCGCTTGGCTGCAACTGCAACGTGACGCGGTGGCTATGGTGGAAGCCGGGGCTGATTTTGTGGTTTTTGGCGCGTTCAACGAGCAGGGAAATTGGAACGCGGAGCGTTTGCGCCAAGTGGTGCGGGAGCTTCCGGTGCCGGGTGTTTTGCACCGGATGTTCGACGAACTTTCCGATCCGTTGGCGGCGTTGGAAGACGCCATCGACGCGGGTTTTCAGCGCATTCTCACCGGTTGGGGTGCACGCGATCTGGAAGTGCTGAAGTCTTTGCGCGAACGTGCCAACGGACGCATAGAGCTTTTGCCGGGCGGCGGCATTCGTTCCTCCAACGCACAGCACTACCGTGCCGCGGGTTTTGATTGGATTCACTCCGCGGCTTTGTCCCCGGAGGCCTACCGTGCGGCGGTGCCTTTGCCGGACGAGGCCGAGGTTAAAGCCTTGATGAAGTGATGCTGGACACCGCTTTGGTGGTCTGGGCCTTGGGGTCTTTGCCCGGTGCGCCCGCGGTGTGGCCGGAACCGCAGGCAACGGTAGTGGTTTGGGAGTTGGAAGAGGTGGACGGCCCGGCGTTGGCCTTTTACGAGCCCGGTACACCGTCTTCGCTCGGAACTTCCAGCCGATGGATTCCCGGTCCGCTGGAGCCGTCGTCGTGGGTGTTGCCGCGCGGCACCCGTTCCACCGATCGGGTGGGCATGGCTTTTCCGGATGCCGACGAATTGGCCCGCGTTCGGCGCGCGGCGGACGGAAAACCCTACCCCACGGACAACGATCCCGCCGGGCGAACGCCCCATCTGCGGCGTCCGGGCGTGGAATACGGTTGGGATTTTTCCCGGCCGCAACCGCAAACCGGGCCGGGCACGCACCGCATTCGGGTGCGAAGTGAGGCGGCACTGGTGGAGCCGGTTTTTCACCAAGACGCCCTCGCCCAAGAGGGGACGTGGTCCGTGCGTGCGGCAGTGGCCGTACCCGGGAACTACCGCACCGCGGTAACCGCGGAATGGACGGATGCTGCCGGGCACCGGGTGGTGCAAACGGTGTCGAACCAAGTGCACCAAATTGCGGACGAACGGGAACTTTCCGGCTCCGTTGCGCTCCAGGATTGGCCCCTGTGGCAACCCCGGCAGGCGGGCGGCCGGTTGCGAACGTTGCCGCAGCGGGTCCACATGAAGTGGCAGCTCTGGGCCGTGGAAGGGCCAGCGGGTGCCGAGCATCTGGTGGATTCTGCATCGCTTTGGACCGGAAAACGCACGGTGGATCTGGAGCAAACGCCGGAACATCCGTTTGCACTGGTGGTGAACGGCGAGCGTCGGTTTTGTGCGGGCGTCAATGCCGTCCGCGCTCAGAACCGGACGGCCTACCCGGCGGAGAGCCCCACCCTGCGCGAGGAAGATGTCGTTTTGCAGCAGCGCATGGAAGAACTGGCGCGGTCCGGCGCCAACACCGTGCGTTTTTGGGGCGGAGGGCGCTATCCGTCGGAGCGGTTGCTGCGTTGCGCTGACTCGTTGGGCCTGATGCTGTGGGTGGATTTTTCCTTTGCCGGAACCGTTTACCCAACCAGCGGGCCCGTTTTTGAGGAGATGAAGCAGGAGGTGGAGCGCCAAGCGGCGCGGCTGTCCGCGCATCCCTCCGTGGTGCTTCTGTGCGGCAACAACGAACTGGAAGTGGCCTGGAACAATTGGGGCTGGCAAAAAAAGTACGGCATACACGGCCAAGACTCCCTTCAAATGGCGCAGGGGATGCAGTCGTTTTTCCGCGAATTTGTGCCGACGGTCCTCGCCCGCCAAGCACCGGGAACCTTGTACCTGCCCACGTCTCCTTTGAGCAACTGGGGCAAGCCGTCGGATTTCCAAACCGGGAACAACCACGATTGGCGCGTTTGGCACGGGGAGCAGCCCACCGCAGTTCTGGCCGAACGCATTGCGCCTTTTGTGACGGAATGGGGCGTTCCTTCCTATCCGGGCCCCTCGGTGCGCCAGCGCTGGGTGGGGTCCAACGACCACTACCTCTTCAGCTACAAGGGCATGCGCCTGCTGAATCGCTACTTGGAAAACGAAACGCACGCTTCCCAACGCTCCTTGGCCACCGAACGCGGTCGTGCACGGTGGAGCCGACGCTGGCAGGCCCGGGTGCTTTCTCGCACCATTACCGCTCAGGCAGCCGACCCCCGATGCGGCGGATCCTTGGTGTGGCAATTAAACGACGTGGACGACGCCATTTCCTGGAGTTTATTGGACGCCGACAACCGGCCCAAACCGGCGTGGCGCGCGGCCAAGCGCGCCTGGCGCCGCATCCGTCGCTAGGCCTCCAACAACGAAGGCACGCGGATCAGTTCGTCCTGTTCCTGGGTGCGCACGGCGTAGCTGAATCCCGGGCGCAAAGCGTAGGCACCGGTCTCGCCGCGCCGATTGACGGCAATGAACCCGATTTGAGTATCGCCCCAGTCCACGCCCCGACGCACAAAAAATCGGTGGATTTCCTCAACCGCCTGTTTGCACGCCGCTTGCGGGGATTTGCCCGCGGTCATGGCGGCTACCACCCGGAAGGAACCCACCGTGCGGATCACCTCTTCACCGTGGCCGGTGGCCGTGGCTCCGCCCACACTGCCGTCCACATACAGCCCGGCCCCAATGATGGGGGAATCGCCCACGCGTCCGTGCATTTTAAAGGCCATGCCGCTGGTGGTGCACAGGCCGGCCAGTCGGCCCGCTCCGTCCAGCGCCAGCAGACCGATGGTGTCGTGGTTTTCGATGTTGGGGATGGGCTTGTATTCGGACTTGATTTTCCACTGTTCCCATTCTTTTTTGGAGTCCGGAACCATCAGGTCTTCTAGGGGAAAGCCCATTTCCCGGGCAAATTGGCGAGCGCCGTCGCCCACCAGCATCACGTGCGGTGTGTGCTCCATGACGGCGCGGGCCAAACTGCTGACGTGCACCACGTTTTCCACGGCCGCTACGGACCCGATGTTGCCCAAATGGTCCATCACGCACGCATCCAAGGTCACAATTCCATCCCGGTCCGGGCGTCCGCCCAAGCCTACCGATCGTTCGTTGGGGTCCGCCTCGGTGCGCCGCGCAGCGGCCTCCACCGCGTCCAGCGCAGTGCCGTCGGGTTGGATCAGCCCATCCCAAGCGGCGCCAATGGCGGTTTGGGCAAAGGGCCACGTGCCCAGCATGACGGGGCCGCGGGCTTTTTTGCCGCTTCGTTCGTCCGCAGGGCGCGCGTCGGTTTCGTTGGAATTACTCAGAACGTTGGCGCCTTTCAGCCCCGTCCAACCGAACATACCGCCGGCCAAGGCCAGTCCGGCCGACTTCAAAAAATCAATGCGTTTCACGCCGTGTGGGTTATTTGGAGTTGA
>CANHXZ010000074.1 GCA_947464785.1 Flavobacteriales bacterium
AAGCGCAAACGCGTGCAAACGATTGAAAACACATTAACACCCCTTTAACAACGCAACCCGTACCTTTGAACCTATGAAATACCGCATCTATTCATTGGTGGCAACCGCACTGGCCTTTTTGGGCGGAGCCATCGCCGCAAACGCTGCCGTTCACAACGTCTCCGTGAACAGCAACTTCTTCCAGCCCAGCACCTTGACCATTCAAGTGGGCGACCAAGTCATTTGGACGCAAGTCAGTGGCGCGCACAACGTCAACGGTTCGCAAGGCACCTTTGCCAGCAACCCTGCAAGCTTCAGCAGCGGCGCCGTGGCCGGTGGCAACTGGACCTACAGCTTTACGTTTACCGTACCCGGAACCTACAGCTACCAGTGCGATCCGCACGCGGGCATGACCGGCACCATCACGGTGCAGCCCGCAGCCGCTCAACCCTGTACCGAGCCCTTTATCTCCGAATACGTGGAGGGATCCAGCAACACCAAGGCCTTGGAAATCTTCAATCCACGTTCCACTCCGTTGAACATGGCCGGCTATTCGCTGAAAGCGTACAACAATGGAGGCCTCACCGTTTCCAACTCCTTCAACTTCCCCGCCAGCGTTACCATTCCGGCCGGCGGCGTATACACCATTGCCAACAGCCAAGCCGCTGCAGCCTTTTTGGCCGTTGCAGACACCGTAAGCACCATCACCTTTTACAACGGCGACGACGCTGTTGTTCTCTTCAAGAATACAGACACCTTGGACATCATTGGTGTTGTGGGTTTTGACCCCGGAACCAACTGGCCGGTAGGAACCGGCGCAACCTCAGAATTCACCTTGGTGCGCAAGGCAACCGTCAGCAAGGGCCAACTGGATTGGGCCATCGGCGCAACCGAGTGGGACGTCTACCCGCAGAACACCTCCACCTACATTGGCGCACACACCAGCAGCGCCTGCAGCACCACCCCTCCTCCTCCGTCCGGCCCCGTTCGTGTGGCCTTGTCCACTCTGCGGACTACGGACGCCACGGGCGTAGCCTTGGCAGACGGCGATACGGTCTATGCCACCGGAACGGTCCACAGTTTTGACTTCGACGGCAACACCGGATACTCCTTCTACATCGAAGACGGCTCCGCCGGAATGAACATCTTCCGCACTGCGGACCTGACCAACTACACAGCCCCAGCTGTGGGCGACTCCCTAAAGGTGTACGGCATCGTGGATCAATTCAACGGCCTGACGGAAATCATCCCGGACTCCATCCGCGTCATCCAAACCGCGCGAAATTTTGGCAGCCCCATTCGAATTACTTCTTTGACCGAGGCCCGCGAGAGTCGTTACGTAGTTATGGACTCCCTGACCCTGCCCGCTACCTCCACCTGGCCCGCCACCGGTTCCAGCGCCAACGTCAACTTGTTGCGCGGCACCCAAACTGTGGTACTGCGCGTGGACAACGACACGGACATCGACGGTTCCCCAGCACCCACCGGTATGTTTGCGGTGTACGGAACCATCACCCAGTTCGACAACACCTCCCCTTTTGATGCGGGCTACCAATTGTTGCCCAGCAAGCGGGCAGACATCGTAGCAATGGGCACCTTGGGTATTTTGACGCCTTTGAATGTTGCCACAGAGGTCAGCCCCACTACCGGAATAACCATCAGAGACGGCCAAGTGCACATCGTCCGCGGCGTAGTAACCTCACCGGATTTTGACGGCAACACCGGCTACTCTTTTTACCTCCAAGACGCCACCGGCGGCATCAACGTATTCCGCTCCGCAGACAAGCCCAACTACACCCTCCCCACTCCGGGCCACCAGTTGGAAATCCGCGGAACCGTGGATCAATTCAACGGACTGACGCAAATCATCCCGGACTCCATCATTCTTTTGGCAACCGGCCAGACGCTGCCTACCCCGGCGGTAGTTACCTCTTTGGGCGAAAGCACCGAGTCTATTTTGATTCGTTTGAACAACATGACTTTGGTGAACGCTGCACAGTGGACCAACGCCGGAAGCGGCTTCAACGTGGACATCACCAACGGCGTTCAAACCTTCCTGATGCGTGTGGACGCAGACGTAAACGTTTACGGAAGCACCGCTCCAACCGGCCTGTTTGACGTTGTTGGCGTGGGCAGTCAGTTTGACAACTCCAACCCCTTCACCGGCGGTTACCAATTGTTCCCGCGCTCCACGGCAGACATCATCCCCGTGATCACCACGGTTCCTACCGTTCGTTTCGTTACCGGAGCCAGCCAAAAGATTGAAAGCAACTCCGCCAACGCGGTGAAGTTGTACATCAACCCCACCAGCCCCAACGCAAGCAGCGTGATGATCCACGCCATGGCACCGGCTACCAACGCCTTGACCTACGGTACGGACTATACCACCACCCCTGCTGCTTCAGCCGGCATGTTCGTACTCAACGTTCCCGCCAACGAAGACACGGTTCAATTCAGCGTGAACATTCTGGACGACCTCATCACGGAAGCCAACGAATCGGTTGACCTGACCATCATGAGCGCCACCGGTTTGACCGTAGGCAGCATCACCAACCACGCATTCACGGTGATTGACAACGACGTCTTCATCCCAACCCGCACGATTCCACAAGTACGCGGCATGAATACGGCCGGTGTCTTGGACTCCTTGAACAAGCAGGTTAAATTGGTTGGAACCGTATTGGGCGTCAACACCCAAACGGCTACCAGCGGCAACGTGGCCTTCACCATCCACGACGGCAGCGTTGGCTTTGGCGTCTTCAGCGCCGCCACCTCCAACCACGGCTACACCGTCAACGAGGGCGACATCGTTCGTGTCATCGGTAAAGTGGACCAATTCAACGGCTTGGGCCAATTGCGCGCGGACTCCATCAAAATCATCAGCACCAACGCAACCCTTCCCGCACCCAAGATCATCACGGCCATCGGGGAGGTTACGGAGTCGGACTTGGTGCGCATGAACAACGTCTCTTTGGTGAACCCTACCCAGTGGACCAACGCGGGCAGCGGTTTCAACGTAGACATCACGGACGGAACCAACACCATCCAGTTGCGCATCGACGCAGACGTGAACCTATTCAGCCAACCCGCGCCGGTAGGCCCTTTTGACGTCATCGGTATTGGCGGACAGTTTGACAACAGCTCTCCTTTCACGGCGGGCTACCAGCTTCTGCCCCGCTACATCCAAGACATCGTGGTGGCCGTACCGCCAACCTACGACCTTGCGGTAACCGAGATCATGGCCAACTCCAACGACGCGGACGCCGCCATCAGCCCGGACTGGTTTGAAATCACCAACTACGGAACCTCCGCCATCAACCTGGCCGGTTTCTCTTGGGACGACAACACCAACGTGGCCGGAACCTCCGTATTCCCAAGCATCAACGTTGCTCCCGGCGAAGCCATCGTGGTTTGGGCCGGAACCGCCGCCAACGAAGCGGCCTTCCGCACCCGTTGGATCCTGCACCCCGCTACCCAGATCGTCTTGGCCAGCCAACTGACGGGAGCCTTCCAAAACCTGAGCTCCAGCGCAGACGCCGTCGTATTGTACGACACCAGTGCCACTGCAGTAGAAATCTGCAACGCCATCTACAACTCCACGCAGGCTGGAAAATCGGTTGAGTTTGACACCGCCAACGCAGTCCTGTTGGGCAACGCCACGGTAGGTGTGCGCGGCGCATGGGCTTCTTTGGGCAACGACGTCGGCAGCCCCGGCAACCGCAACACCATCGGCTTGAACGAAAACGGTTTGGCCGGCGTGCGCGTCTACCCAAACCCAGCGTCCGACCGCGTGGAAGTTTCCTTGCCGATGGCCGGAACCAAGTCGCTGCGCCTGAACAACACCCTGGGCCAGGAAGTTTTGACTGCTGCTACGGACGCTAACCGCGCCGCCTTGGATTTGGGCCACTTGCCTGCCGGCATCTACCTGATGGAGGTGCGCACGGACTTGGGCCGCACCACCCTCCGCGTGGTGAAGCGTTAATCGCGCTTCCACCCCAACGGGAACCTACAAAAAGGCCCGCCTCGCTTCGCGAGGCGGGCCTTTTGTTTGGGACCCCATTTTCCGTAATGCTTTAGCCTATGTACTCCTCAGCCCAACAGGCGGAGTAACCCGCCCTAGCAGTTAAAAACCCAGCTTCACCGCGGTACCGCTCACGGTCACCATCAGCATGGAACCGCCGCTGCCCACTACCTCGTAGTCAATGTCCACGCCAACCACGGCGTCTGCACCGCGCGAAGCGGCTTCTGCCTCCATCTCTTTCAGGGACGTTTCGCGGGCCTCCTTCAGAATTTCCTCGTAGGATTTGGCCCGACCGCCCACCACATCGCGCACGCTGGCAAAGAAGTCTCGGAACAAATTCGCGCCCACAATGGTCTCGCCCGTAACGATGCCCAGGTATTCCCGGATGGCTTTTCCTTCGACGTTGGGGGTGGTGGTGATCAGCATGGGTTGAAAAATTTCAATTTTACAAGATGCCCCTGTTGCCCTAAAGCAACGTCGCATCGGTAGTTAATAAAATTAAGACTTCCGGAAGTACACGTCAATGGGCACGCCGGTCAAGTCGTACAGCTTGCGAATTTGGTTCTCCGCAAAGCGTTTGTAGGGTTCCTTGACGTACTGCGGCAAATTGCAGAACACCACAAACTGCGGGTAGCGCGTGGGCAACTGCGTGATGTACTTCAACTTGATTTCCTTGCCTTTGTAGATGGGCGGCGCTTGCTGCTTCAGGATGGGCAACAACGTGTCGTTCAACTCGTGGGTGGGAATGCGCTGGCTGCGCCGCTCCACTACGGTCATGGCCTCCTCTATCGCCTTCAAAACGCGCTGTTTGGTGAGGGCAGACGTGAACAAAATGGGCACGTCCTTGAAGGGCTGCAAACGCTCCAGCAGGTTTTTCTTGTAGACCTCCATGGTCATGGTGTCTTTCTCCACCAAATCCCACTTGTTCACCAAGAGAAGCACGCCGCGGTGGTTCTTCACGATGACGCTGAAAATAGACAAGTCCTGCGCCTCTAAGCCCTGCGTGGCGTCCAAAACCAGCAAACACACGTCGGAGTGTTCAATGGTGCGGATGGTGCGCATGTTGGAGTAAAACTCCAGGTCTTCGTTCACCTTGGTGCGCTTCCGAAGGCCGGCCGTGTCCAGGAGGACGAAGTCAAATCCAAATTTGGTGAAGCGCGCGTTCACGGTATCCCGGGTGGTGCCCGCAATCTCCGTAACGATACTGCGCTCCTCTTCAAATAACGCGTTCGTCAGGCTGGACTTGCCCACGTTGGGACGGCCCACAATGGCCAACTTGGGCAAATGGCCCAAGGGGTCTTCTGTGTTCTCCGTTTCCGGGCGGGTATCTTCCTCCGGGAGTTTGGCCAAAATGGCGTCCAACACTTCGCCGGTGCCGGAGCCGTTCATGGCGGAAACCGTAAAGGGATCGCCAAAGCCCAAGCCGTAAAATTCTGCGGCCATGGCCGCGCGCTGGTGGTTGTCCACCTTGTTGACCACCAACAAAACAGGCAGTTTGGACTTGCGCAAAATGTGCGCAATTTCCTTGTCGTCGTCCGCAATGCCGTCTTCAACGTCCACCAAAAACACCGCCATGCTGGCCTCGCTCAAGGCGGCCAATACTTGCCGACGGATCTGGCCTTCAAAGACGTCGTCCGAACCTTCCACGTAACCGCCTGTGTCTACCACACTGAAAACATGGCCGTTCCAGTCTACGTGGCCGTAGTGCCGGTCCCGAGTTACGCCCGCAACGGGATCCACAATGGCGTCGCGACGCTGCACCAAGCGGTTGAACAACGTGGACTTGCCCACATTGGGGCGTCCTACTATAGCAACTAATGCACTCATTCGTATCCGAATCGTTTCAACTGCTTGCGGTCGTTGCGCCAGTCGGCGGCAACCTTCACAAACAATTCCAAATAAACTTTTTTGGCGAAAAAGGCCTCCATTTGCTTGCGAGCGCCGGTGCCCACTTTCTTGAGCATGGCGCCTTTGTGCCCAATCAAAATGCCTTTTTGCGAATCGCGCGCCACGTACAGCAGCGCCCGAATGCGGATGAGGTTCTCCTCCTCCACAAAGGAGTCGATGCCCACCTCCACGGCGTACGGGATTTCCTTGTCGTAGTAGTGCAGCACCTGCTCGCGGATCATTTCCGACGTCACGAAGCGTTCGCTGCGGTCCGTCAGGGCGTCGCCCTCAAAGTAGGGCGGGCACTCGGGAACCAAAGCCACCAAGCGCTGCAGTAAGTAATCCGTGTGGAAACCGGTCAGGGCGCTGATGGGGATGATTTCCGCGCGGGGCAAACGTTCCTGCCACAGAGCCAACTCAGACTCCAGGCGGGCTTGATCGTGCAGGTCTATTTTGTTCAACACCAACACCAAGGGCACGTCGCTGTCCGCAATTTTGCGGTACAAACGTTCGTCGCGCAGCGGGCCTTCGCCCAATTCCACCACGTACAGCAGCACGTCGGCGTCTTCAAAAACCCCCTGAACGGCCTCCAGCATGGATTCCTGCAGGGCGTACTGCGGCTTCAAAACCCCGGGCGTGTCCGACAGCACCAGCTGGTAGGGTGTTCCCGCCGCAGCCGTACCCGTAACCGCTTCTTCCTGCTCCTCGCGGGCGTGGATCCCCGCATCCGCAGCCAGAACGCCGTTCAGTATGCCAAAGATGCGGTGACGCGTGGTCTGCGCTTTGGGCGATATGATGCTCAAACGTTCGCCCAACAAGGCGTTCGCAAGCGTGCTCTTCCCCACGTTGGGGTGACCTATTAAATTGACAAATCCCGACCGATGCATCCTGCAAAGGTCGGGATTTTTCGCGGGTTGGCCCGATTTTATTCGAGCCGAACGGAGGGGGACCGGTTATCGAATTAATATTTTGCAGTAATTAACTTTTCCGTATCTTTGCAATCCAATATCGCGGGGTGGAGCAGTTGGTAGCTCGTCGGGCTCATAACCCGAAGGTCGTAGGTTCGAGTCCTGCCCCCGCTACTAGAGAAAACCCAGGTCCAAAGACCTGGGTTTTTTATTTGGTAGCAGAGCCAAGTCGGCGCAGGCGGAGAATACCCGTTAAGATCCGCGACTATTTGACGGGTTTGGCTGCCGGAGTTAGTAATCTGTATTCCCCAGAAAAATTGAACAAAAAAAAGGCCTGCAAAGCAGGCCTTTAATCAAACGATTCAAAAATTAGAGTTTTACTTGAAAACTAAGTGAAGTACCAATTCCTAAAACACCGGTTAAGTCATTGAGATTGATCCTTGGTGAAATAACCACATTATCGCTCAAATGGTGCCAGTACCCAACTCCTGCATTCAGGTAATGCAAATCAACCGTTGTTCCGCCTGGATTAATCCGTAGAACATTCGCTTCTAAATTGGCGTAGATGGATTTCGTAATGAAGTATTGAACCCTTGGACTCAGGCCAATATAGGTTTGCGCGGCAACATAAACGTCTACGTCAGCACCCACAGAAAGTCGGTCCATCAAAAAGTAATCAGCGTTAAGGGCTGTGTTAAAAACGAAATCTGGAGTAAAGGTCAATCCCAAATCAGAAGAACCTCCAAGCCAAACATCTCCCTTAGTCGTTTGCGCATTAACTTCTACTGAAGACAACGCTAAACAGGCGGAAATTGCGACAAATAAGAACTTTTTCATGCGAAAAAAATTAAGTTACTATTTGGTTACTTTAACCAGTGGAAAGCTACAAATTCAATTTTATCAGAATAACGAGCCTTCTATAGTTATAAACATATTCGTGTTCACAACCCATGCGGTCATCAAAATATTGACACTGCTTGGTCCAGTAACCTCCAAAACAGATAATAACTGTATGCAAACTCAATGCAAAGCGAACGAACCACTGAGGCAACCACGGAAAAAGAGGTCGTTTAGCAAAAGTGGCCGGATTTTATAAATCTCCCTAACCCCGCTTCCCGTTGAGGAACACCCCCAAACGGGTGCGGCGCACCGCCCATTCGTAGGTGGCCAAACTGAAGCCCACGGAAACGGCCACCACCAGCAAAAACTTCGCCCCGGGCCACCACGCGTCGGGCCCCAAAAGTCCCGGCAGCAGGCACACCACGGGCAGGTGCACCAGGTACACCCAGTAGGAAGCGTCAACCAGGTACCGCACGCGGGCCGACGGTTCTCCAAAATAACGCAAGAAGAGCGCCAAAAAGCCAAACACCAGCAAACCGCTAGACACCGCCTCCAAGGCCTGCGTCAGCGCTCCCAAATGCCACCCCCGGGGACCGTCCGACGCATACAAAACCGCATTCAGCAGCAAACCCAACCCCAACTGACTCCACGGATGCGCCCCAAAAGCCTGCAGCAGCCCCTGGCGATGGACCGTCCAGCCCAGCGCAAAAAAGCCCCCGTAGAGCACAAACGGAATCCACGAATCGCGGTCCGTCACCAGCCACCAGCCATCCGGCACCCGAGGCGTGGGGACTCCGGTCAGTTCCAAGGCCACAAAGGCGGCCGCATACGCCACCAAAAGCACCGCTGTCCGTACCCAAAAGGAGCCTAAAATGCGGGCAACACCTCGGCCCCAAAAAGCGGGAGTCGGGTACCG
>CANHXZ010000075.1 GCA_947464785.1 Flavobacteriales bacterium
CCCCAAATGGCCGATACGGCAGCCGTGCTGGACCAAATAGTTTGGCCAGACCAAAAGCCGGAAGTGCTGGTTATTGTGGGCAATCCGGTGGGGTGGGAGCGCGCTTTGCAGCATCCCGCCGTGGACACTGTGGGCTATCCGTATTCTCTTTCCGAAGCTTTTCAGCAGCGAAACACCCAGCGTTCGCGGCAACAGGCCCTCGTGGAACTGGAGCGGATGGTGGCGAGCGCACACGACGTCGGCAAAAAAGCGGTGGTGTATTTCTCCATGGCCTTCGGCAATCCCTACGGGGAAGTTTTGTCCGACGGCATGATCCACGAAGCACTGGATCACATGGTTCGCATCCAGCCGGACGCCGTGAGCATTTCGGACACCATCGGCTCCGGAACTCCGGAATCCATTCAGAGGCGCGCAGAGCAAGCACTGGAATACCTTCCCGTAGCACGATTGGGCATGCACCTGCACGTGCGGGAAGACCAGGCCTTTGCCCATTTGGAAGCCGCATGGAATGCCGGTATACGGCGCTTTGACACCGCCATGCGCGGCATTGGGGGTTGTCCCTTCGCGCAGAGCAACTTGGTGGGGAACATGCCCGCAGAGAAGCTCCTTACGTTTGCCAATCGGGTAGGGGCCTCCTACGGGGTTCGGCCCATGGCCCTGGAAAGTGCCCACAACGAGGCATTGGCGCTTTTTAAGTAAATCGCTTTTTCAATTACGGCCCGTGCTGCCGTATCTTTGCATCGCAAGAAGTTTGGAGGTGCGCCTCCAACGCAAGAAGGGAATCCGGTGCAATACCGGAGCTGTGCCCGCAGCTGTAAGTTCCACAAATCTTCAGGCAATCAGCCACTGGAAGAAATTCCGGGAAGGCGCCCGAAGAGGAACGAGCCAGAAGACCTGCTTTTTGCCATACCATGCGCCTTCGGGACCAAAGGAATTGCCATGTTTTGTACCCACCGACGGCCGTTTTTAGCCGTTGCGTTTTGCTTTTTGTTGGCCACCGGTCAACTCGTCTCCGCTCCGGACACCGTTCGGCTGGGGACTGCTGATGTGCACGCACTTCCGTTTCATTTTCGCGCTCCTGGAAGCGGCCTGGATTCCACGGCCCAAGGATGGTCTGCTTCCGATTGGCTCCACCGAGGCGCCTTGCTGCGCACCACCACTCCCGGCGGTTCCCAATTGGTGGGCCTGAGTGGTCTTCCCGCGGTGTATACGGGGTTTCATTGGCTGGGGTTTGCCCTGACCAGTCCTACCTTGGGGTTGACCGACGGTTCCTGGATCCATCCCGCTTTCCGCAACCAAACGGGCGTCCACACGCAGTTGGGGGGGCAGTATTTGGGTTCCGGCAATTTGGGCGGATTGGTGGATTTGTCCGCACAATGGCTGGGTTCGGAAGGTTCCTGGGCCGGGTTGGAGGCTTATTCGGCGGGTGGAGGCGGGGCCACGGTCCGATGCCGTACGAACTCTGGAACGTTGGGATTTTGGGCGTCGTCGGCCCACTACCGGTATCCCTACCAAGATTACTTGGGCACGCGCCGTATGCGCACCGGTGCAGACGCTCAGAACGCGCAATTGGAGTGGCGCGGCGAACGGCGTTGGGGAGCGCACACCCTTCGGTACGGTTTTCAGGGCATTCTGCAAGATCGGGGGCTTCCGCGCAGCGCGGCATCTTCGTACGGGCTGGGGGATCGGCAACAGGACCAACGTTTGCACGCCGGAGTGCGCTGGGAGCACCAAAGACAGAACTGGCATTGGAGCCGGGGAGCGTTCGGATGGATGGACTTTCAAGCCTTTGATGCGCGCGTGGTGGCCTTGCGCGACTCGCACCAAACGGCAGGAATGCGGGTGGAATGGTCCGGAACCCATCCCAACGGTCATGTGGCTTGGGGGTGGTCGCAAATGGCGGCCTGGGGCCCGTCCCACCAGTCCTTAGGGATTTGGGACGGTTTTGTCAAAGGCGCCCTCCAGGGGACCGACCGGTTGCGCCCCGGTTTGGCATGGGCCCGATGGGACCTGCGCCAAACCTCTGCGCGCAGCCCGCTGGGAAATGCCTCCGGCGGGATGCGTTGGAAAGGGTCTAACGGTATAGAAATTCAAGCCGCGCGGCATTTTCGCTGGCCCACCCTCAACGATTTGGCCTGGATTCCCGGCGGAAACCCCCTGCTGTTGCCGGAAGCCGGTTGGGCCCTGGAGGTCCACGGGTTTATTCCCCGTTCAAAAACACCTAAGAGGCATTGGGGCCACTGGGAATGGCAGTCCAAAGCGATGCATTTGACGCAGTCCATAGTCTGGAAACCCATTGGTGTTCAGTGGGTTCCGGTCAATGCCGGTTCGTGGAGTCAGTGGTGGAATCGCTTGCGCTGGACGGCGCAACACCGCGAATTTATGGGGTGGGCGGAAGTTCAGTACACGCTGTCCAACGCAGCGTTTGCCGTTCCGTGGCGCGGAAATGCTGGTACAACGTACCGCAAGGGTGCCTGGACTGTAGGGGCGGAGTACACGGCACAAGCGGCTTCGCAGCAAACACCACTTTGGTTTACAGGACGTTGGTGGGGCGGATGGCAGAGCGGGCATTGGTCCGTGCAGTTGAACGTTCAAAACGCCCTTCCGGGAACCGTCGAATACCTTCCGTACTACCCAAATCCCCATTGGTACACCGTTATTAATTTAAATTATAAGTTCAAATGAAAAATTTTAACTTTTTTATTTTTAGTGCGTTAACAATATCCCTTGGGTCATGTCAACCGGATCCCGTGAATCCGTTGAACCAAGACTACCGCAACGGGATCTTGGTGGTGAACGAAGGTCCGTTTCAAACCGGAACAGGCACCTTGTCTTTTGCACATTTCAAACGCACCGCGTCCGACTCCACTTATGCGTTCCTGGACGTTTTTCAAACGGTGAACGGTCGGGTCATGGGGAACATTGCGCAAAGCGCTGTCCGCGTGGGGGGCTATGTATTGGTCGCCGTGAATTTGGCCGGAACCGTTGAGGTACTGGACGCCAAAACACTGGAGTTGGAGCACACCTTCACGGGGTTGGGGCTCCCGCGCTATTTTCAGGCCTTGCCCAACAACCGAGTTGCTTTGTCCGATTGGCAAGACAACCGCATTTATGTATTGGACCTGACCACCAAGACCGTTGTAGATACCGCGCAGGTGGACGCCGGGCCGGAAGGGATGGCTTATTTGCCCAACACCCCCAACGGCGACGTTCTGCTGGTGGCGTGTTCCGGAGGCTATGCGGACAACAACACCGTGGTGGCTTTGAACGCCCAATTGGACCGCATCAAGACCCTCACGGTAGGGGATCAGCCGCACTCCTTTGCACAAGACCCCAGCGGTACGTGGTGGCTGCTCAACCAAGGCAAGCCGGATTGGACCACCCCCGCAAACGGCACGCCCGGAACCCTGTACCGGATTGACGCAAATGCGTTGACGGCGTCGCTTTACGCCACCTCCGCAGACGGCTCGTTGCACCCCGCACATCTGCTGTGCGACGGCACCGGTTTGGTGTTTGTGTCCGATCGTTATGCGGGTTCCGCGGTTCGGATGCCCCTGAGTTCCACGGTTTGGCCCACTGCATCCTTTTTAGCGGGAGCTTCCTACGGCCTTGCTTTTGACGCCCTCAAAAAGGAGTATTATTCGGGGAAAATTGTGGACTACTCAGGCCCAGGCCGACTGGTTCGGTACAACGAGCAAGGAGTTGCACTGGATTCGGTTACCACCGGTCAAATTCCGGGGTTCATTCTTCCGGAATCGCACTGATGCATTCAGTCCACCGGCATCCTCAATCCCCCATGAGCCCAACGGCCAATTCTTCGCCCAATACAGGAGCGAGGGCCACGCCCATTCCGCCCAAACGAACGGCACTCCACAGTCCTGGGGCGTGCTGCGCGAGTAGGGGATCCTTTTCGTTGTTGGGGCCAAACGCCATGGTTCCGGCCCAGCTTTGATCCACGGATACCGAGGTGCCCGGAAGTAAAACGTCCCGCAGGTACTGTTCCAAATACCCCGTAACTTCTTCCGTGGTGTTGCGGTCGTCGGTTTGTTCCTGGGCCCGAAAATGATTGCGTGCACCGCCCAAAAGCAATCGATCTCCAACGTTTCGGAAATAGAGGTAGCCGGCGTCCGCGTGGAACGTTCCCCGGTAGGGCGAGCTGGGCAGGGGATGCGTCAGCACCACCTGTCCCCGGGCCGGCACTACGGGCCACTCGGGAAACAGCCCGGAGGTTGCACCGTTGGTGCACAGGCCCACGCGCTCGGCAGCCACCGTTCCCCGCGAGGTGGGAAGTTGCCACCCGGCGGTTGTGCGCTCCCAACGATCAAAAGGAGCGACCTCCGCACCAAACACCAGGTGAATACCGGCGCTCTGGCACGCCTGCTGCAGCACGAAAAGTGATTTTCCCGGATGAAGCTGCGCCTCTCCTGTAATCTTCACACCGTACTGCCATTGCGTTCCCGGCAACCGATCCATGACCTGAAACACTTCGTTTTGGCCCGTGATGGATTTCATGCTTCGGTTCAAGCCCGCCAGGGCGTCCTGGGTTTGCTGCGCTCGGTCCGATTCGTGCATCTGAAAAAGCTCGTGCCCACCCAGGGGTTCCCAGAGGAGATCCTGGGACGAAAAGGCAGACTGCCAATGCGATAAACCGCGCCAACGTCGTTCCACCCGGCCCCAAACGTGTGCCTCCGATTCCTGAGCCAAATCATCCAAAAGCTCCGTTGGGGATCCAAAACACGCAAAACCGGCATTCCGGGTGGAAGCTCCAGCGCCAAAGGCACTTCGCTCCAACACGCCAACGGTCCAATGGGGTTTTTTGCGTTTCAGGTGCAGGGCGGCCCAGCACCCCACGAAACCGCCACCAACGATGACCGCATCCCATTCCAGCTCTAGCGCAGTGCGCTCCCAGTAGCTGGAGTTCATTCGATCCAAGGGTTCTTATGCCTGAGCGCGCTCAGCGGATTGAATCCAGCGCACCAAGACGGCAGCAGCTGCGCCAAAGAGCCACGTGCTCAGCGCGAAGTTGGCGGCAAAAGGCAAGCCGGCCACCAAAGCCGTCAACCATCCGGCAAACGTTTGTGCGTAGTACGGAGCGCCCAACCAGCTGCCCGTATTGGTTACCACGAAAAACAACACGGAACCAATCAGGGCTCCGCCCGTCCAACGGGCCCAGGAGCGTTGCACCTTAAATGCGCTTCCCAGTGCCACCAAAAGTGCCCAAGCGGAGTAGGTCCAAACCATGCCGGAATAGCCCCAAGAGAAGGCGTTGCTGCCGGCGCTGTACACGGTGTTGTTCAAGACCAAATCCGTAGCGTACAAGCCCACCAACGCCAACACGCCGTTCCAGCGGGAACCGCCAAACCAAACGGCACTTCCCAGCGCGAAGGCGCCTACCGCCGTAAAATTGGGCCAGTGCGGGATCAGTCGGGTCAACAAAACCAGAACCAAAGCTCCTAAAAAAGCGAACAAAGAGGTAAAACGGGCAGATGAAATCATTACACGACGCGTTTGAAAATGAATACGACAAAGAGCAAGAGCACGATGCCCAGTAAGATCCGAAACGACCCGCCAAAATGCAGTTGGTGCACGGCGCGGTCCTTTCGGTAACTCCATGCCAAAATCCCCAAAAAAAGAAGGGTAAAGGTCGCGGCAAAAATCCAGTGACCGGGAGTGATGGAATTGGACATGGTGCAAACTAACTTGGATGCACAAAAATACACCCCATGAAGGCATATTTAAACGCGGTGGAAGAATTTCACCAAGCATTTGGGATTCCCAACGGAGATCATCCGCAAACTCCTGTGGATGAGGCCACAGCTCGCCTGCGCCATCGGCTTTTGGCAGAGGAAAACGATGAGTATTTGGACGCCGCATTGGAAGGCAACACCACTGAAATAGCCGATGCCTTGGGCGATCAATTGTACATTCTGTGCGGAACCCTTCTGGTACACGGAATGGGGGAGGTCATTGAAGAGGTCTTTCAAGCCATTCAGGCCAGCAACATGAGCAAGTTGGGACCGGACGGCAAGCCCATTTACCGCGAGGACGGCAAAGTCATGAAAGGACCCAATTACTTCCGCCCGGATATCGCGTCGGTCCTGGAAAGCTGCTCGGCCCGACGGTCCAAATAACCGGGCAACGGTTGCGCCGGATCCTCTGGATTGGACGGTTCCAACACTCCGGAAGTACTGCCGTTTACCCGGACGCGGTCCAAGGTTGATTCTTTGAAGTCAAGAATCAAAACAGGCCCTGTAATACTATTGATTCCTAAATACTTGGAATTGTCCCAGGTGTGGTATCTGGCTTGGGCATTGCGGCGTAGAATCACCTGTTCCAGACCGGAGGACGTGAAGAAACCGTGTGCCCGCTTTCCGGCCATTTGATCCACTTGGTTGGAGTCGTTCCAACCGGAGATCAATGGACTTCCGCCCATGTACAAACTGTCGGAACGTCCGCTGCGCCACACCATGTAGAGGGTATCGCTCTGGATTTGGTAGGCTCCTGAAAACGCGACGGGCGGCTTGGATTGACGGAGGAACAAGAGGGTGGAGTCCTTTTGTTGGTAGACCATGGAATCCGCAGAGGCTTGAAAATCCGGCGTCCAAAATTGGGCCCGGGGTCCGGCCAACCACTGCTGATCTAAGGCGTCGAGTCGGTCTGCGCGCAAGGCCAGGCTGTCGTTCCGCTGCCAACGGAAGAGGTGCGCACTGCCGCGTGAAGACCAACCCTCTTGCCGGATCACCAGGGTGTCTCCGGTAACGGTAGAATGCGGTTGCCGCGCCAAGGCCGGTCCCCAAAACAATCCTTCTTCTTGCTTGGAATTCCACCGTCCGGCAGTGAACGTAAGTTGGGTGGAATCGCGCTTCAGCTCGCCAGCGCTTCGAATCCAGGCCCATTGCGAACGGTCGTCGTACTCCACCCAATCGGAGCGAAGCTCCGCGTCTTTTTGAAGCAATACCACCGATTTTTCAAACCGATGAACGCCACTTTTGCCGTTCAACACCCCCGTGCGGCAGGTCAACGAACCGTCGGTCAGTTGAATCTTGGCGCCCTGGGTCCAGCGGGCCGTGCCGTCGGCCACCAATACAGACAGGGACTCGGTTTGGATGAGCATGCGGTCTTGTTCCGCCCGAACGTTCCCCGTGAAATAGGCAACCACTTGGTCGTAGGATAGGTTTCGGGAGCGAACGGTCTGGCCTTTCCCTTTGCGGTAAACCACTTGGCCGTGGGCCGTAAAACGCTGGCTGCGGGTGTCCCACCACATCGAATCGCACGAAACGGTGGCCGTTCCCTGACGCACCGTGACCTGCCCAACCAAAATATTGATGCCGGAAGCCAGTCCGATTGTGGTTTTCTGGGACCGAACCAACTGTATGGGTTGCGCGCTGGTGGAAAGCCCCCAAAAGGTCAACAGCAATGACCCTGCAAGTGCCCAAATGCGAGTCACTTGCGGCCCATTCATGCGCGCAAAATGGTTTGTTCGCGGTCCGGACCCACGGAAACCAAGGTCACCGGTACGCCAACCGCTGTTTCAATGTAGGCCACGTAGTCCAGCAGCGCTTGCGGCAATTGATCGGCACGGCTCATTCCGGTCAAGTCTTGGTTCCACCCCGGTAACTCAATGAATTGGGGTTGAACCCACTGCTCCTCTAAGGAATAGGGGAGTCGGTCCATCAATTCACCGCGGTAGGAGTAGTGCGTGCACACGCTGAGCTGCTCAAATCCGGACAAAACATCCGCCTTCATCATCATCAACTCCGTCACTCCGTTGATTTCTACGGCGTACTTCAAGGCGGGTAGGTCCAACCAACCGCACCGACGAGCGCGTCCCGTAGTGGAGCCAAACTCGCGTCCTACTTGGCGCATGCGTTCCCCGGTTTCGTTGTTCAACTCCGTAGGGAAGGGACCGGATCCCACACGGGTGCAGTACGCCTTGAAAATTCCCAAAACACGCCCAATTCGGTTGGGCGCAACGCCCAATCCCGTGCACGCTCCGGCACACGTGGTGGTGGAGGAGGTTACAAACGGGTAGGTGCCAAAGTCCACGTCCAGTAAGGTGCCTTGCGCACCCTCGGCGAGGATTTTTTTGCCCGCCCGAAGGGCATCGCTGATGTAGTGGTCTGAATCCACCAAGCGCAGTTCGAGCAAGTGTTGAACTGCTTCCATCCAACGTTTCTCTTCTGCGTCCAAGTCAAACGGAAATTCAAACCCGCGGAGCATTTCCAAGTGTTTGTTTTTCAACGCTTCGTACCGATCCTGGAAGTCGGGAAGTTCCAGATCGCCCACGCGCAAGCCGTTACGACCCGTTTTGTCCATGTAGGTGGGACCAATGCCCTTCAAGGTGCTTCCGATTTTTTGAGCCCCTTTGGCCGATTCGGATGCCGCATCCAACAAACGGTGGGTGGGCAGAATCAAGTGCGCCTTGCGGGAGAGCAACAAACGACGAAAGGCGTTGGGATCCACCGAAGC
>CANHXZ010000076.1 GCA_947464785.1 Flavobacteriales bacterium
AAGAATGGGCAAGAAGACCACCAGAATGATCAACACCCCAAAAGCGGCGGAGCCGTAAATGGATCGGGCACTTTCTACTACGGTTTCGTCCCGGTCTTTGGCGCTCAACAAACCGCCGCGGTGAAAGGCCATCAAGGTAGCCTCCACTACAATGACCGCGCCGTCCACCACAATGCCAAAGTCTATGGCACCCAAGGACATCAGGTTGGCGGAAACGCCAAAATAATGCATGCACCCCAAAGCAAAAAGCAAGGACAAAGGAATGACGCTGGTCACCACCAGTGCGGCACGCCAGTTGCCCAACAGGAAGAAGAGCAACAAGCCCACCACCAAGGCCCCTTCCAGTAGATTCCGCTGCACCGTCCCCAGGGTTCGGCCCACCAGTTCCGACCGATTCAGGTAGGGCGCTATGCGGATTCCCGGGGGCAAGGTGGACTGGATGGACTGCACGCGTTGGTCTATGGCCTGGGTTACGTCGTTGCTGTTGGCTCCTTTCAACATCAAACAGATTCCGCCAACAACCTCGCCTTGGGCATCTTTCGTCAACGCTCCGTACCGTGGGGCAAACCCGTACCGAACCGTGGCGACGTCGCCTACGGTCAAGGGGAGACCGGAATGAGTGGGGAGGGCCACCAAACGGATGTCGTCTAAATTTCGGTAAAGACCTTCCATGCGGATGTACCAGGCTTCCTCGCCTTTCTCAATGTACGCGCCTCCGGCGTTGCGGTTTCCCGCTTCAACGGCCTCAAATACATCGGATAACGTCAGGCCGGATTCCTGCAGGCGGTCCGGATGCACGGCCACCTCGTACTGCTTTACCTTGCCGCCAAAGGAACTGACTTCCACAACGCCGGGGATGCCCGCCAACTGCCGCTTGACCTGCCAGTCGTGCAAACTCCGCAAGTCTTCCAGCGTATAATCAGATCGGTGCGCGTTGTCCACTTCCAGGGTGTACTGGTACACCTCGCCCAAGCCTGTGGTGATGGGCATCAACGTGGGCGTGCCGTACTCGCTGGGAATGTTGGCTTGCGCGGCTTGAATCTGTTCGTTGACCCGCTGCCTTGCCAAGGAAGTTTCAATACCGTCCTCAAAGACCACCGTAACGATGGAAAGTCCGGACCGCGAAACGCTCCGCACTTCCACAACACCGGGCAAATTGGCCATGACCAATTCCACCGGATACGTGATGAATTGCTCCACTTCTTGCGGGGCCAAGGCGGGCGCGCTCGTCACCACCTGCACCTGGTTGTTGGTGATGTCCGGGACGGCGTCAACTGGAAGATTCAAGGCGCTGATCAGTCCCCAAAGGGCAACGACGCCCGTCAACGCAAAGACGAGTGCTTTTTGGCGTACCGAAAAGCGAATGATGGCATGCAGCATGAGCAACCAATAAAAAGTAAAAATCAAAAGGTAAATGGAACAGCAAGGCCCGCGCACCCTGGGATGCATCAGCAGGCGGCAGGTGCAGCCTCCGAACGAGCGGAATCTGCTTTAAAAATGCGCGGGAGGGGGGCGGATGCCGGCGCAAGCGGCAAACAGAAGCGAACGATGCACCGGGGCGGGCGGAAAGAACCCCAGTTGCACAGAACCACCCTCGGGGAAATGTGCGCACACGTATTTAAATCCACCAAGTACCGCTGCCACCGCATCGAAAGCACCGAGCGCTGCGTTGTCCTCGTCGTCCAGTCGGAAATGTTCCAAATGATCCAATCCCAAATCCGCCTCTAGGGGAAGCGGTTCGCCGGAAGCGGGCGCTGCTGTCCAGCTGCTATTTCCAGAACCGTTGGGGTGCTCGGTACCGTGCGCGTGCGGAACCACCGAATGCGCAAAAAGCAGCAAACCGGCCGTCCAAAGCAGAAAAACACGCAGGGCAGAACGCATGAGGTAAAGGTATAAAAAAAGCCTCTCCGTAGGGAGAGGCTTGCGGTGCGGACGGGACTCGAACCCGCGACCCTCGGCGTGACAGGCCGATATTCTAACCGACTGAACTACCGCACCAGATTGTTCGTTGGGGTTGCAAATATACGAAGAATTCTAATCGACGCAAATCCTATTTCATTTTTTGGTGCGCGAGGAAAAAGGGCAGCAAAGCATGCAGCGGATGGTCGTTGGTGAGGCACTCATTGACCTGAATTTGTGGCGGTTGCTGGAGACTTTTAAGCGCTTGCAAACGATGCTCAAAAGCTTCTGAATAGCGTTTTTGGGCCTCGTTGGGCAATAAAATCAACGGTTCGCCGGACTCGGAATCCACCAATTCGGTCCAACTTGAACCCCAATCCAAGCCAGACAGCGAGTGTTCCGAAGGACCAAATACAGGGAAGAGCAGTACCCAACAGTGTTTTTGACGCAAATGCTCCAGTGCCTTTTGCAGCTCCGCCCAGGGACGGTCGGACGCTGATTCGGGCTCCCAAAAATCGGAGAATACCACCACCATGGAGCGTTGTGGGAGGGAGTCGGCCAGCTGGTGGAGGGTTTGAGAAACAGGCGTTCGGCTGGATTTCTCCTTGGGTTGCGTGCGAAGTTCTTCCAACAAAGACGCGTACAGGTTCATCCGGTGCGATCGAGAGGTTTTGCAGGCGTGGGAGGGTTGCGCTCCTTGGTCGTCCATCCAAACCAACCCCAAGGCGTCGCGCTGGTTTCCCAAGGCTTCCCCAATCAACGCCGTGCCCAGCGTTGCAAAGGTCAATTTGCGGTCCGTGCGCATGGAACCGCTCCGGTCCACCACCACGGTACACCGAAGATTGGTTTCTGCGTCCGTGGATTTGAGCAACATTTTGTCCGTCTTGGCCAGTCGTTTCCAATCCAATCGACGCAAACTGTCTCCCGGATAGTAGGGTTTGTGCTCGGCAAATTCTACCGAAAAACCTTTCAACGGAGATCGGTGGTACCCGGCTAATGGGCCGCTGACGGCGTGCTTGGCAAAAAGAGAAAGATGTTCCAATCCTTGAATGGAAAGCAAGTCCTCCAGTTGGGGCAAGTCGGGATACGGGGTGTTTACCATTGCAAAGAGCGTATGGGTTTTTGTTGGCCCAAGTACCACGCGGGAACGGTCATGGAAACAAGCACCAACACGTACATCAAGCCGTTGAGGGCAAGCCATTCGGCCCAAGGCCACGCAATGGGTACGGTTGCCACGTAGTAGGTTTTGGGATCCAATTTCAACCAATGCCAACGGGATTGCGTAAAGCAGAATAGAAAAGCCAGTGCGTTTCCGCCAGCGATTCCCAACAACGCCATCTTTTGGGCCTTGGCCAAGAACAGTCGGGTCAACAAAGAGGCCGACGCTCCCAGCGTTTTCAAAATACCGATGTTCTTTCGTTGGTCCAGCAACAAGATGAAGACCACTACCGCACTGTTGAACAGGGCCACCCCCAGCAACACGCCCACCACCACCGTCAGGTTGGTGTCAAACAAGGCCAGCCACTGGTACAGGCCCGCGTAATCGTCCACGGCCGGATAGGCTTCCCAAAAGGCGGGCAGCAACGGGCGCAGTTCTTCCGCAACTTCCCGCGAATCCATGCCGGGCACCGCGATCAGCTCCAGGGCCGTGTAGCGTTCGTCTGCCCAGCCCACCCATTCGCGCAATTGGCGCACGTCTCCGTAGACCCAATGACCGTCCAACTCGTCCAATTTGGGTTGGAACAGTCCGCTGATGGTGGCGTAGCGGAGTGCGGGCCGACGGTCTGCTCCCCGCGAAAAAAGAAGCGTCAGTTCGTCGCCCACGCCAACATTCCATTGACGTGCCAACGCCACGGGCAGCGCCACTTCGTCGCGGCCGGGCGGATTGCCTTGCAGAAAATCAATGTCTACCGACGCATACGATTGGGTTCGGTACACCAAGGCTTCCAGCCGATCTTGGTGCGCCACCAAGGCCGTTGTGGAGAGGGTAGGCCGAACGGATGCGATGGACGGGTTCGACGCTAGTAGCTTCAACAGACTGGAGTCCAGCACCATGCCGGCCTCCGACGGGTCGCTTGATTCCGCATAGGGGCGAACTTGAAGGTCGCCCCACAATCCGGTTAATTTGTCCGAAATTGCAACCTGCAATCCCCTTCCCGTAGACAACCCAATGAGCATGACCGCCAAACTGCACGCCACTACCACCACAGCGATGCGTTGGGCCACGGTTGCCGCACGGGAGGTGCGCAATCGGGTCCAGTACGGGGCAAGTAGTGAGTACGGTTTGGGCATGGATTCCAAAGGTACATCGCACAATCCGGATGCCTGCCGAATGCTACTCGTCCCAAAGCGTTCCCCGGCGGGCCATCGGAGCCGATTCAACGAGGTTTTCACTACCGCAAAATGGGTTCTGGCGATGGCATTGGTGCTTCAATCCTTCGCCGCGTTCTCGTCCGAACCCGCACCGCTTCCAACGGGGGAATGGATGCCAGGAGCCGCCCGGTTTGATCGCTACGTTCCCAAGTTGTTAGGCGCCCGTGTGGCCGTGGTGGCCCATGCGGCTTCCGTGGTTTACGAGGACGGAGCGTGGGTGCACACCGTGGACGCCCTGCGTGCACGTGGCGTCAACGTGGTGAAGGTATTTGCGCCGGAACACGGTTTTCGAAGCGTCCTTTCCGCCGGAGAGAACGTCCCCAACGGCCGCGACGAATCCACCGGACTGCCCCTGGTTTCGCTGTACGGCAACCACAAAAAGCCGACGGCTGCGGATTTGCACGATGTAGATGTGGTGGTTTTTGACCTACAAGATGTTGGCGCACGATTCTATACGTACATCAGTACCCTAACCTACGTCATGGAGTCCTGTGCAGCCTACCGAAAGCCGTTGGTGGTTTTGGATCGCCCCAATCCCAACGGAGACCGCTTGGACGGTCCGGTGCTGGATACGGCCCAATTTAGATCGTTTGTGGGAATGCATCCCGTTCCGGTGCTGTACGGCATGACCATCGGCGAATACGCCGGAATGGTGCACGGTTCCCTTTGGGCCAAAACCCAGGGATTGAACCTACAGGTGGTGCCGTTGGCCAACTACCGCCGCCAGCCGGTGGTGTTGCCCGTGCCGCCCTCGCCCAACCTGCGTACAGCGGAAGCCCTGCACGCCTACCCGTCGCTGTGTTTTTTTGAAGGCACACCGGTTTCGGTGGGCCGCGGTACGGATCACCCCTTTGAACGCTACGGCGCGCCGTGGTACGAACGCAAGGGCACTTTTCGGTTTGTCCCCACCGCCAAGTCCGGCGCAACGGATCCGCTTTTCCGCGGAGACACCTGTTTTGGCCGCAAATACAGTCCCACCAAACGAATGGCGCGCGCCCCGCTGGACTGGGAACCACTGGCGGAGATGCACCGCGGTTTTTTGGCTCAACTTGCTGAGGACGACCGCCGCCAAGAACGGGTGGACGCCTACTTAATGCGGCGCAAACTGCGGATGGCGTACGACAGCACCCTGCATCCGTCTGCCGTCGACACCTCTGGTTTTCTCGCCTACGACACGGCTGTGGTGGACTACCCCGCCTTTCAGGAATTCGATTCCACCCAAGTATACCGAAAACCCAGAATCTCCAAGGCAGACCGAAAGGCGGGTTTTGTTCGCCCTTTTTTCAACCGACTGACGGGTTCCTTACTCGTTGCGGAAGCCTTGAAGAACAACCTACCCGTTGAACAGTGGCAGGAATTGTGGGCCGCTGATTTGGCTCGATTTACGGCCCTTCGGCGCCAGTACCTCCTGTATTCGGACGAGCTAATGCATCCCGAATACGCGGAATACGAACCGCCTAAAACCCGAAAATGAATCCGATGGACGGCAATACCGTTCCGCTGGCGTTTTCCAATTCCGTCGTCAAATAACGAGTAGGGTCGTTTGGATCCACAATCGGGGCACCGGCGGCGTCGCGTTGCACGTCGATGAACGGGGCACTGACGATTTTGCTCGCCAAGGCGTTTTGAACGTCAAAATACAAGTTGATGTAGGATTTTTTCAGGTACCACTTTTTGTCTACCCGAACGTTCAAACGGTCGAATTCCGGATTGCGGAGGGTGTTCAAGCGGCTGTAATCCACCACGCTGCGTCCCAATACGTCCCAGTTGGAGCGCAGGGCCGTGGCGTCGGCGTCGAAGGGGGTGTAGGGAGCGCCGCCCAAGTGCTGGTACTGCATGCCCAATTCCCAGTTCTTCGCAAATTTCTTGCCCACGGTGAAGGTGGCAATCATTCGGTTGTCCCAACTGGCGTTCAGCAGGTTGCCGTCCTTGTCTTCAAACAGACTTCGGAAGGCGGTGATGGCGGCAATGCCAAACCAGCCCTTATAAAGCTTCTGTTGGTACGTAAATTCCACGCCGTAGGCACGTCCGTTGGACGTAGAAGTGGCCGGTTGGTTGCCAATGACGCCAAAATCACCCCCCAGATTCGCCAAGCTGATTTGATCGGTGGTCAAGAAGGGGTACTTGCGGTAGTCCTTGTAGAAACCTTCTACGGAGGTTTTGGCACTCCACGGCCAGAATTGGGTGGTTCCCAAAACGTAGTGGGTGGCCTGCATGAATTTCAGGTTGTCGCGGTTGGCTTCAACACCGTCGCGGTCCTTGTAGCCCAACGTAGTGTAGGGGGGAAGCTGCTTGTAGATGCCCCAGTTGGCGTCTACCGTCCAACGCTCGTTGAGGTAGTAACTGAAGGCGGCGCGCGGAGAAAAACCGTTGATTGGATTGCGCATGTAGTCGTTGTACCCGTTTCCGTCCGTACGGAAACCCAGCGACAACTTCAAGCGTTCGTCCGCAAACCGACCCGCCCATTGCGCAAAAAGGCTGTATTTGTACAACGTGAATTGGTTGGTGTAGTCCAGCACGACTCCGCCCGGTAAACGTTTGTCAAAGGTTTGCGTGTTGTACTTGGCCTGCTCCAAACCGAAGCCGACGGTTCCTTCGCTGGTGTTTCCTTTGAAAATGCGCTCCACGCGCAATTTGTTCTCAATCTCCTGCGACGCGTAATCCAGCAGTTTATCGGCGTTCTTGTCGTTGTTGACAAACTTCTGCGCCGTGTTGTTGAGCATGAAGCGACTCAGGATCACATTCATGTAGCCGTTGTCGTACCCCTGGGTGTATTTGGCCCCAATGGAGTAGTTCCACTGAAAGTATTCCGGCAAGTAACTGAGGATGTACCGCTGCGCGGGCAAAGAATCCACCGTGGTGTTCAGTGTAGACACATCGTAGGCACCCAAACTCAAAACGGTGAGCGAGCTGCGCTTGCCCAATTGGTGCTTTACTTTGAACTGATAATCGTTGTACGAGGGCAAGAAGGGAAGTCCAAGTACGCCAAATAAAAACTGAAGGTAGGAGCGTCTTGCAGAAACCAAGTAAGTGGTTTTTTTGGACAAAGGTCCTTCCAAGAACAGTCCCACTTCGCTGGCACCCACCTGAAACAATCCGCCTGTCCGGTCCGTACGTCCGTCTTTCAAGTTGATTTCCATAACGGAACTCAACGTGTTTCCGCGCTGCGCCTGGAACGCCGAGGTAAAGAAATCCACATCGCGGATCAGGTTCACGTTGATCATGCCCACCGGGCCTCCGCTTGCGCCTTGGGTGGCAAAGTGGTTGATGGCGGGAATCTCAATACCGTCCAAGAAAAAGCGGTTTTCGTTGGGGCCGCCGCCGCGGATGAACAAATCGTTGCGGAAGGCCAGGCCGGAAGCCACGCCAGGCAGGGACTGGATTACCTTGGAAATGTCTTGGTTGCCCCCGGGATTGCGCTGAATTTCGTTGATGCCAATGCTCTGCACGCTGACGGGCGATTGCGCATCTTTAACAAATGCGGCTTGGGCGTTGATTTTCACCTCCTCCAACTGCGTGGACGACGGTTCCAGTACCACCTGCAATTCGGTGGGACGGGTTGAAAGCGCTTGGATTTCAAAAAGGGACCGGGGCTTGTAGCCCAGGCTGGTGAACTGCAAATTGTGCAGCCCGGGTTTGACGTTGGCAAAACGGAACTGACCGTCTGCGTTGGTTATGGTTTTTTGACCTTCCGGCAAGAGGGTTACCGCAACGGAGGGCAGGGCCTCCTGGGTTTTTCCGTCCGTGACCGTGCCGTTGACCACCGCTTGGGCGTTGGCGGAAAAGGAGAGAAAAAACGCGGCCAGTGCCGCAAAGAAAAAACGGAGTTTAAAGAGCTTCTGCATACCCTTTAAACTCCGTTTTGGAGTATTTGTTCGCGGTTTGCCGCTATTTTTTCTTGTTCTTCAAGAAGTCTTTCAACGCGTCTTCGTAGTTAAACGGCTGCTTTTTCTTGGCGGCATCCTCTTGGC
>CANHXZ010000077.1 GCA_947464785.1 Flavobacteriales bacterium
GTTTTTTCATAATGACAAAGGTACGGGTTGCGTTGTTAAAGGGGTGTTAATGTGTTTTCAATCGTTTGCACGCGTTTGCGCTTGGGGGTCAGTCAAAGTCCAGGGTTAATTTGTAGCGAACGATGCGTCCGTTGCCAGCGTCCGCAACGTACAGGATCTTCTTGTAGTAAGCTGCAGCGCGGGGTTCGTTGAACTGCCCGACGCCGGAACCGGTGCCGCCGAAGGAGGTGACGGCGTAGCGCCGCTCGCCGCTGGCGGGCGGCGGCGGAACTCCTTCCAATCCGTTGGAAGTGAATTGGTAAATGCTGTCTTTTTCCGAATCCACCACCCAGAGGTAGCGGGTGTTGTCACCGGCCATGCACAGGCCCACGGGATTTCCAAAACGCTGCGGCTTTTGCAGGTAGTTGTTGGACAGGGAGGGGTCCGGCTGAAAGGTCATCGGACGAAATTCTGCGCCAAATTCCGATTCTTCAAAAGTGACTCCTTGGATTTGAATGGCTTGGGTTTCAGACAAGGAAGTGACCAAAAAGTCATCGCCGGCGTTGGCCGTGATTTGCGGCGGTTGGCAGTAGGTCACCAGGCCAAAGGGCTTTTTGAAGTAGTTGTTGAAGAGGCCGCTGGAGGTGTTGACGGAAACGGAGGTCAGCCATTCGTCCGCTGCAGAAAATTGCAGGACGGCGTCGTCCGGGCCTTGGTTGTCGTTGTTGGCGCTGGGACCCGTGCGCGTTACGTAGTAGCGGTTGTTTTTGGCCGGTTGGTTGCTGCCCAGGACCCCAATGGATTCAAAGCGCACCTGAGCGTCGCCCAAGGAAAAGGTGTTTTTGAAGTAGAACGGATGGACGGTTTTGTGCACGATTTGCCCGTATTCCAAGCCGTAGTTGGTTCCTTGTATCATGCGGATGCGGTAGAGGCAGGCCAAGTCGTACGAAACGCCGTTGATGGCGGTGTCGTGCGTGCCCAAGGCCAGGAGGTCAAACCGACGGTCTTGGCGAACGGCGTGTACGCCGGGAACGGTCAGTCGGCCCAATTCGCGGCCGGCCTCGTCCAAGCAAATGATTTCTTCGGTGGCCTCGTCCACCACGTAGAGCAATTCGTCAAAGCCCACGCAGAGGTCCACCGGACGCACGAATCCCTTCCATTCGGGCTGGATGGGAACGTAAGCAATTTCGCGGATGGTGTAGTCCGGAATGTCAATGAAATCCAAGTCCGTACGGGTGCCAAAGTAGCCTTCACAACCGGTGAGGAAGAGCAGTGCCGCAGCACCCAAGGAGAGCAGGAGGGAGCGTTGCATGGATCAGTTTTGAAGCGTTAGGGGCAAACGAAGGCCCACTACAGAAGCCATTCCGGTAAAGGTGGTGGGGGTGGCGGCGTAGTCCAACCAAATGGCTTGGCGTCCCAGGCGTGCTTTGGCGCTGAGGCCCAACGCGGGCCACGTGCGGCCGGCCACCTGCAGGGCCACGCCGGAGCGCACCACGAGGCGGTCGTTGGCAGTGTATTCCAAGCCAATGCGGTAGTTCTCCGCGTTGTCGTTGGGGTGGTTGAGTTGAATGCCCACGCGCAGGTTTTGCTTGCCGCGTTCCCAGGCGATGCCGTTGACGCCCATGCAAAACTCCGTGGGAAAGGTGTTTTTGTTGAGCCCAGTGACCGGGGTGCGGTTGAAGAGGCTGGCCAGGAAGTCTCCTTGCAGGGCCGACGACCCTCCAAAGTTGCGTAAGGCCACCGCGAACTGCAGGCCGCGAACGTCCGTGCGGTACAAGAATCCCAGGTCCACGCCGGCGGTGGTGTTGCGGTAGTCGCCCACTACTTCGTGAATTCCTTTGAGCACCAAGCCCATGCTGAATTGTTCGCTCAGCCGACGCGCCAGGCCCACGCCCAAGCTGGCGTGCGTGCCGTACAGCAGTCTACCGGTACCTTCCGGTTGAAATTCGGTGCGTTCTTCAAAGGCTCCGGTTTGCAACACGTTGCCAATCAAGCCGATGCTGGTGGTCTTGTCCTTGGTGGGCAGGGTGAGGGCCAACAGGCTGTGCTGCACGCCGCCGCCCACAAAACCGTTGCTTAGGGCCAGGCTTCGCTCGTTGACGTCTGAGGCTCCCGCCGGATTTCCGTTCCAGGAATAGGGGTTGCCCACTTGGGCCGCATGGGCTCCCGCCATGCCCACGCTGCCTACGTGGAGGTCGTTTTTCAAAAAAGACAGGGCCGAAGCGCCGGCGCGCTCGCCTCCATAAGAAGGAAGAAGTTGGGCAAAGGCCGGTGTGGCGGCGAGTAAGGCGGTGGAAACGGCCAGGAAATAAGCTTTTTTCATGCCGTTACAGTTTGAAGGTTACCCCAAAAAGGATTTGACGCGGCGCCGAATAACGCGAGGGGTCGCGCGGGTCCAAGCCGGATTCCTGCGGTCCGTTGTACTCCGGACGCGGATCGCGCCAGGTGTTGGGGACGTCGTCTCCGTATTCGTAGGCACGGCCGGTGATGGGGTTCACCACTTGGGAGTTGCGGTTGTTCAGCACGTTGCGGGCATCCAGCGTGAAGGTGGCACCGGCGTCGCGCTTTTTGCTGGGGCGCAGGGTGTAGGACCACTTCAGGTCCGTGTTCCACCAAGGTGCCCCTATTTTGGACAGCAATTGGTCGTTCAGTACCTGGAACTGCGGGCGGCCCAAGTCGTTCACGCCCACCAGCAACTGCGGGGTATAGCGGTAACCGCTGGTGTAGGAGGACTGCGCAAACAGCTCCATTCCGCGCCAAAATCCTTTTTTGGGTGCCCAAACGGTGCCCAAATTCACGTTCCAGGGGCGGTCCCAGGCCAGGAATTGCTCTCGGCTCAGGGCCACCTCGCCGTTTTGTTCGATTTGCAGGGCGCTCTCCCGGGCGGAGTTGGATTTTCCGCGCGCCACCTGGTAGGCGACGTTGGAGAAGAACCGCAAAGCAGGTGTGGCCTGGGCTTGGAGGCCCAACTCCGCTCCCTGAACCTTGGCGTAGTCCTGGTTGATGTACATGGTTTTGGCCACCAGTCGGCCCGTCTGGTCCTTCACCAACACGCGGCGGGACACAATGTAGTCGAACCGATTGTTGTTGTAGGCGGAGAGGGTGATGCCCAGCGATTTGTTGAGGGCGGCCTTGTAGCCCACCTCGTAGCTGACGTTCACCTCCGGATCCAGGTCCGGATTGCCCAAGAAGCTCAAGAAGCTCCGGTCTTGGTAGACGGGGTCCAGACCGGCGTAGGAAAAGCGCGGGTGCGGCAGGCGCATGCTGTGGCCGTAGTTGAAGTACAGCACGTTGTTGGCGGTGACGGGGAAGGACACGTTGATGCGCGGCAACAGGCGAGCCTTCCAGCGCAATCCGCCCAGTTGAAGCGTTTTGTTCAGGTAATCCTCCCGGATTTGTTCCACCACGGGAGCGTCCGGATTGGCAATGGCGTCGTCTGCGAATTTGCCCGGGGCCCAGCCGTTGAGGCGCATGCCCAAGGTGGCGATGATGCCCTTGTAGGTCAGTTCGTCTTCCGCAAAAAAGGCCATGCGGTGCGGTTGTACGCGCCAGATGTCGTTGCTGGAACCGATGGAGACGGAGGGGGTAAAGGTGCCGTCCGCCAACTGAATGGGCGCTCCCACCCACGGCCGGGTGACGTCCACCCACTGGTAGGCGTTGTACTGGTATTCGGTGCCCAAACTGACCTTGTGGACGTTGCCGTCTGGCTTGTAGGTGGCCTTGGCGCGCGCGGTCCATTCCTCGGCGTAGTGGTCGTGCCAAACGGAGGAAATCCCGTTGTTGTTGACCAAACCATCTCCCGGGCGAACGTACAGAATGCCCGACGGATCGTTGGGGTTGAAGACGCTGACGGGCCCGGTGACGATGTTGTCCTCGTCCAGGATTTCGTCCACGGTGGGCGCCCGGAACGGCCGACCGTTGGCATCTGCCCGAAGGTTGGTGAACAGCCGGCCCACGCTGACGTTCAATCCCCACCGCGCGTTGATCAGGTGGTTCAGATTCAGGGCGGTCAGGTTGGAGTGGTGCGTGTAGGTGGTGGCATTGTCCAGATTGTTGCTCCGGTTGTACTGGTATCCGGGGGCCAGAATGGCGTCAAAGCCAACGATTTGCAGCGTGCGCGTGTTCTGGTTGATGTTGAGCGAATGCTGGTTGGTGAGGGTCAGTTTGGTGCCGGACTTGATCTTCCAGGCCATTTTTGCGGTGTGGGTCCAGGAGTTGCTTTGGCGCGGGGCCCAGCGCTCCATGTTGGACGGAAACAAGCTGGATTTCAACTGGTTGGCCACATTGGGGAAGTAGTCGTCGCTCAGGTTGAGGGTGGCGTCGTTGTAGATCGTGAGTTTCTTCTTGGTGCCCGGAATGGGGAATCCCACGGAAACCTCCGCGATGTCCGTGTAAAAACTGGAGGCCCAGCGCGGTGTGCGCAGGTAGTCCCGGGTGAGTCCGCCGGAAATTTCCAACCGGTCCGACGCCTCGCGAATTTTGGTGTTGATGACGCCCGATGAACCTCCGCCAAACTCCGCCCCGGCACCGCCGGTCAGGACCGAAATGCTTTGGATGGAAGAAGACGAAACTTTGACGCCAAATCCGGTTCCCGCCAAGGGGTCCGACGCGGAAATGCCGTCCACCAAGTATTCCGTTTCGTAGATCCGCGCGCCGCGAATTTGCAGACCGTCGGTGGTTTTGATGACCCCGGCCTGCAGCGCCACCACGTCCTCCACGTTGCGCACGTTCATTTGTTGGATTTCTTCGCGCTTGAGGTTCACCTCCGACGCCGCCTTTTCCAGGTCCACTTGCGCTTTTTGACCCGTTACCGTCACCGTTTGCAGGGCTTCCGCCTTGGATGACAAACGCGCGTCGTGGGTGGTGGTTTGGCCCACCTTCACCGTTACGGCGTTGTGCACGGCCGTTCCGTAGCCCATCATCTGGTACTTAACGCTGTAATCGCCAGCCGGAATGCGCGCCAGAACGTACTGTCCTTTGCCGTCCGTGACGGCCGCAAAATAAGTGCCCACCACCGTTATCGCTACGCCGGGAAGCGTTTCGCCGGTTTCTTTGTCCATCACGGTTCCGCGCAGAACGCCGGTTTTGTTGCTGGTTTGCCCCCACAAAGCGGGGTTTGCCACCAGGAGCAGCAGGGTCATGAAAGCCGTGGCCCAGCCCGACGTCCGTCCGAAAACAGGGCGTTTTGGTGCGTGCGAATCCACGATGTTACCAGTTGAAGTCATCGACCAAAATGCTTTGGAGCAATCCAGGCAAAGCACCGGGAACGCCGTTTAATTTGAACAGTTCCACCGAAAAGAAGACCTGTTGAACTTTAGTGGGCTGTCCGGGCGCAAAACGCCGCACACCCAACACATTCGTGCCGCTCCAGCCGTTTAATTTGGTGAGCTGCGCCCGGTAAAAAGGCTGCGCGTCTGCCGCTGGAACCAAGGGGGTCAACCCAATCAAGATGCTTTCGGGTTTCAGCGAAGGGTAGCCGGGCACCAACGGCACCAGGGCACTGTCTTGAACCAACCGAACCTGCCCCACAGAGGTCACCATCCCGTCGATGGGATACGTCCCGATGTAGGGCGTCAGGTCCAAGGTGGCGTTGAAGGCGGTCGTTACGAGTAACTTACCTCCGTTCTGGGTGTAGCGTTGCAGGGCGGGGCCCATCAAGCCCAGCAAGGTGCCGGTTTGACCGGTGGACGGATCCAATACGGGGGTAGGCCCGCTGAACACAAAGAGCTTGTCGTACTGCTGGGCAATCCAACGGAAGGTAGGATTCCAGTAAGCGGGCAGGTTGGCCGCTACGTTCAGGTCCCAAAAATCAATATCCAGGGAGGTCCCCGCCAGTGCGGTCAAGTACGTGTTGGCGGTGGTGGACGGCGAGCCGCTGACCACCAACAGGTCGCCGTTGGGTCTGCTGAAAACAACAGGAAGGGCCGTGTCTACCGCACTCCAGCGGTTGGCGACGTCCTTCACCCGGATGTAGAGCGTGTTGGGTTCGTCCACCTCCAGGCCGTCGAATACGGTGGGTTCCAAGGTGTTGTTGTTCCCGTACACCACGCGCGCGGTGGCGTTCGTAGAGGTTCCGGCGTCCAAAACAAAGGTCAAAATTGGTTGGTTGACCGGAATGGTGAACCAGGAGCCGTTGTTGAAACGGGCCTCTGCCTGCACCACGGTTTCGTCGCCGTCCGGATCAGACCCGCGCCATTTGTAGGTGGCTACGCCCAGGGTGGTGCCGGTAGTTTGCCCTTCGGGGTCAATTTTCGCGACGGGTTGGGCGTTTTTCAGAGGCAAACGCAGTCGGGCCGGGGTGGGGTCCGTGGCACCGTCGTCGTCTATGGATCGCACGCGAAGCACCACGTCTGCCGTGTCTTGGCCGGCGGGAATGGACAGCGTGAAGGAGCTGTCTTGGCGCACCGTGGATTTCCAATTTTCACCGTCCAGGGAAACTTCGTAGCGGGTGATGTAGCCGTCTTGGTCCGTGCCGTACCAGCTCATGCGAACCACAGAATTCAAGCGATTATCCCCTTGAAGGGCAATGGTGTCCAAGGCCAAATGGGTCTCGGGGGCTTTGTTGTCCACGAGGGTTCCGCGCTCGCAAGAAGCAGCACCCACCCACCCCGTGAGGAGTACCGCCACGGGCAATAGGGAGGCAGCCGCGGTTTTACCCCAGGCCCGCAGGGCCTGGGTAAGGTCAGCGCCCGTGGGCGCGTCCGTTGCGGTTCGCTGTTTCTTGGATTTCATGCGGGATTTGCTTCTTTCTGAACGGATGGTGTGCGGATTCGTTTAGCGTTGCAGCACCACCTGGGTTGCGGCACTGCGTCCGTTTTGGACCGCGCGGAGGTAGTAACTTCCGGGAGCCAAGTGGCCCACGTCCAAGCGGTTGGAGCCGGCGGGGAGTACCGTGCGCAGCACGGTGCGGCCCAAAGCATCCGTCAATTCCACGTGCACAGGGGTATCGGCCAAACCGTCTAAGAACAAAGCGGATTGCGCCGGGTTCGGGCGAACGGACACACCCACCAACGGAGCATTTTCGTTCAAACCGATCAGCGGAGACTTTTGCAGGTTGGTGCTGTCCAAAGAAATGTTGATGCCAATGAAGTCGTCGTTGTTGCGCGGCAGCACACGGAAGTTGCTGAAGCCAAAGAACACAATGCCCTCCACGGCGTCCATGTTCATGGTATCGCTCACCACAATGGGATCCACTTCCATGAAGCCGTCGATGGTGTCGTAGGCCAGGCTGGTTACGGGCTGAACCCACAACGAGCTGAAGGCCGTTCCGGATTGACGACCTGCCAAAACGTAGGTACTGCGCGCTTTAGAAGCTCCGGGGATGGCGCTCACGGCGTAATCGCCAAAGCCCAAATTGGTTTTAGACACGTGCAGTTTTCCGTTGGCGGGATCCTGCAGTCGAACCAAGCAACCTTCCCACTTTTCCCAACCGTAGTTTAACTTGCTGATGGAGTCCGTTGGATCCACCACCGTTGCGGCAGGTGCTACCCATTTGCCCGTTTTGTTGATGGAAGAAACCACCATGCGGGTCATGTTGAAGTATTCCTCCACAGTTCCGGTGACGTTCACCTCTTCGCCGCGGTAGAAGTTGGCAATGCCGCTGCCCACCAGCCAGATGCCGCTGTAGGGGCCGCCGTTTTCGTCCTGGATGTAGAGGTAGCCCAAGTCGTAGTTCTTGGTGGAGGCGGTCACGATTCCCTTCACGGTGATCTCGCGGCCCGTCATGGGCGACGCGCTGTTGCTGGCCAAGGAGTACTGAACATCGTAGATTTTGGGGCCACCAGCACGAACGGTGTAGTACTCGTAGTTGGGTTGCGCTTGACCCACAGACGTCACCGGGTAGTAGGATTTGTTGCCGGCGTTGTCTTTGGCGCGGATGTAGTAGCGCACCAAGGTGCCGTCGGGGAATGCGGGCAGGGTGTAGGCGTAGTCGTCCGTTGAGCCGGCCACCAAAGGCATCACCACCTTGGTGAACTGCGCGGGCAAGGTGGCTGCATTGGTGGAGTAGTAAAAATGCACGGAATCCACGCTGCCGTCAAAATCCGTGATGTTGCAGGTAAAGTCTACGGACTGGTTGGGCGTGGGCAAGAACGGATCGCGGTCGAAGTTGGAGATGTACGGGGGGGCGTAGGCCACCTGGTAGTGGGAGGCTGCAAACGGGTTCAGCTCGTAGCCGCGGGTGGTTCCGGCGTTGGGAAAA
>CANHXZ010000078.1 GCA_947464785.1 Flavobacteriales bacterium
CACCCCACCGCAGCCACGGCAAGGATCGCCAGTGAAAGGCCCGTGAAAAAAGGTGAAAACTTCATAGTAAGCTGCTTAAGAAATTCGGTCAAAGCCCGTGTACGGCACCAGCGCCGCAGGAATGCGAATTCCGTTTTCGTCCTGGTGGTTTTCCAACAACGCAGCCACTACACGCGGCAAGGCCAAGGCACTGCCGTTCAGCGTGTGGGCCAATTGCGTTTTGCGGTCCGACGTCCGTCGGTAGCGCAGCTTCAAACGATTGGCTTGGTAGGTCTCAAAATTGCTGACCGAGCTCACTTCCAGCCAGCGCTGCTGCGCGGCAGACCACACCTCAAAATCGTACGTCAGGGCAGAGGTGAAGCCCATGTCGCCTCCGCACAAGCGCAGAATGCGGTAGGGAAGTTCCAGCGCGTCCAGCAAGCCGGCCACGTGCTGCACCATCTCCTCCAGTCGGCCGTAGGAATCTTCCGGACGGTCAATGGTTACCACCTCTACTTTGTCAAACTGGTGCAAACGGTTCAGTCCGCGTACGTCCTTGCCGTAGGAACCTGCCTCGCGGCGAAAACAGGGAGTGTAGGCCGTGTGGCGGATGGGCAAATCAGACTCGTCCACAATAACGTCGCGGTACAGGTTGGTGACGGGCACTTCCGCCGTGGGAATCGCGTACAAATTGTCCGCAACGGCGTGGTACATCTGACCTTCCTTGTCCGGCAATTGTCCGGTTCCAAAGCCCGACGCCTCGTTGACAAAGTGCGGCGGCTGCACTTCCGTGTAGCCTGCTGCCGTATTGCGGTCCAAAAAGAATTGGATGAGCGCCCGCTGCAAACGAGCTCCTTTCCCCAAGTACACCGGAAATCCCGCACCCGTGATTTTCACGCCCAGCTCAAAATCAATCAGGTTGTACCGGCTCGCGAGGTCCCAGTGCGGAACGGCCCCCTCGTGCAGTTGGGGGATGCTGCCCGACGACCGAATCTCTTCGTTGTCCTCGGCGCTCTTCCCAGCAGGAACAGAGGCGTGTGGCGTGTTCGGCACGGCCACCAGCAAAGACTGGAGGGCATTTTCGGCTTCGCGCAGAACAGCTTCCAGGCGTTTGGCCGTTTCCTTCAGTGCCGTAGACTTTTCACGGGCCGCATCGGCTTCCGCCTTTTGCCCGGTCTTGAAAAAGTCGCCAACGGCTTTGGCCAAAAGATTGCTCTCCGCCAGGCAATCGTCCAGGGCCACTTGGGCCGCGCGACGCGCGTCGTCCGCCTGGAGCAACTGCTCCACCAGAGCAGCACCGTTTAAACCGCGTTTGTTGAGAGCGGCTTCGGCCGCGGCGCGCTCAGCGCGAAGAGTAGGTAGGTATAGCATGGGGATACAAAAGTAAAAAACCCCCTGGACCATGAGGCCTCAGGGGGTAAATTCTGTGCGACGGACCTCGTTTAGGCTTCGAACGGCTGTACCGATACAAAAGACTTGTTGTCTGCCTTTTTGCGGTATACCACCAAACCGTCCACCAAAGCGAACAAAGTATGGTCTTTTCCGATGCCCACGTTTTGTCCGGGGTGGTGTTGGGTGCCGCGTTGGCGCACGATGATGTTGCCGGCAGTGGCTGGTTGGCCGCCGTAAATCTTGATGCCCAATCGCTTGCTGTGGGATTCGCGTCCGTTCTTAGAACTACCGACGCCCTTCTTGTGTGCCATGGATCTGCGGAGGGATTAAATGATTATTCAGCAGCGGCCTCAGCGGCTTCTGCTTTTTTCGTTGTTTTCTTTTTGGGAGCGCTTCCGGCACCAATGCCCGTGATGAGCAATTGGGTCAAGTACTGGCGGTGACCGTTTTTCTTGGTGTAGCCTTTGCGGCGCTTCTTTTTGAAGACGATTACTTTATCGCCTTTCAGGTGCTGCAGAACTTGTGCTTCTACGGCAACACCTTCGATAACTGGGGCGCCAACGGTTACGGTACCGTTATCGTCGGTCAAAAGCACCTTATCAAACGATACGGTAGCTCCTTCTTCCGACGCCAAACGGTTGACGTACACGCGCTGATCTTTTTGCACTTTGTACTGCAGCCCTGCTATGTCAACAATTGCGTACATGATTCTTGGGTTTCTTATAGGGCTGCAAATGTACAAAAATAATTTGAATCGAAAAGCGTCGCACCCGAATATCGAATGGTATCTGCCGCCCTTGGTTGTTTTGCTCGCCTTGAAACACCTCCGTTTGCCGGGGTGCCCTTGCGAATTTCGCGCTAAACCGGGTCGATTTCAAACAAAAAGGTGCCAAGAACATCCTCCCGGTTGGAAAAATCATTAAATTCGTGGCCCCTCGTAAGAAAAGCGCACGCGCGGTATCCAACGGAGGTAAACGTTTAGAAACCCAAATTCCATGAAAAAATCATTGCTGTTTGGCGCGCTCCTGGCTGCCTTGCCTCTGGCACAGGCCCAAAAGACGCAAATTGCCTTTGAGGAATACGACCTGCCCAACGGCATGCACGTGATCCTCCACCAAGACCCCACCACCCCCATCGTGGCAGTTTCGGTCCTGTACCACGTCGGCTCCAAAAACGAGGTCCCCGGACGCACCGGTTTTGCCCACTTTTTTGAGCACTTGTTGTTCGAAGGAACCGACAACATTGAGCGCGGCGAGTACATGAAGCTCATTCAGGCCAACGGCGGTGCCCTCAACGCCAACACCAGCCAAGACCGCACCTACTACTACGAGATCCTGCCGTCCAATCAGTTGGAATTAGGCCTTTGGATGGAGGCGGAGCGCATGCTGCACGCCAAAATTGACCTCGACGGTGTGGAGACGCAACGTCAAGTAGTTAAAGAAGAAAAGCGCCTGCGCGTAGACAACCAACCCTACGGTTCGTTCACTACGGAGATGTTCAAGCGCGCCTTCACCAAGCACCCGTACAACTGGGTTCCCATCGGATCCATGGAGGATCTGAACGCGGCCCAGCTGAGCGAATTCATCGATTTCTACAAGCGCTTTTACGTGCCCAACAACGCTACGTTGAGCATTGCGGGTGATTTTGACCCCGCTCAGGCGAAGGCGTGGATTGCCAAATACTTCACGGACATCCCCAGCGGTGCCCAAGTGGTACAGCCCAACGTTCAAGATCCTTTGGTCGCAGCCGTAGTAGACACGGTGTACGACAACATCCAGATTCCAGCTGTTTTTGCCGGCTACCGCATGCCGGGCGAAACGCACCCAGACGCCTACGCCATGCAAATGCTGACGTCGGTTTTGTCCAGCGGAAAGTCTTCCCGCCTCACCAAGCGCATGGTGGACGAAGACCGCAGTGCACTTCAGGTTCAAGCGTTTCCTTTTGCCTTGGAGCAAAATGGGGTATTCATCGCCTTGGCCTTGGCCAACGGTGAGAACACCACCGGCGCGCTCTTGACCACCATCGAGGAAGAAATTGCGAAGCTCCAAAAAGACCTCATCGGCGAGACGGAGTTTGCCAAAGTGCTCAACAAAATCGAAGCCGACTTTGTGACCAGCAACGGTTCCGTAGCGGGCATTGCAGAAAGTTTGGCCAACTACCACGTGTACTACGGGGACGCCAACCTGATCAATACCGAAATCGAGCGTTACCGCAAAGTAACCCCGGAAGACATCCGCCGCGTGGCGCAAACCTACCTCGTTTCTTCTAACCGCGTGGTGCTGCATTACTTGCCCAAGCCCACCGCACAATCTGTAGTTGAATAAGATGAAAAAAGCACTTTTCCTTTTGGGTCTGGCCTTGTCGGCTTGGACCCTCGGTGCCCAGCCCTTGGACCGCAGCGTTCGCCCGCAACCGGCAGCGCCCCGCACGCCCTCCATTGCAGCGTACGAGAAAATGACGTTGAAAAACGGATTGACGGTAGTCGTTGTAGAGAACCACAAATTGCCGCGCATGTCCGTGAGCCTCTCCTTGGACATGAACGGTGTTCGCGAAGGCGACAAAGCCGGATACGTGGAGTTGATGGGACAAATGCTGTCTGAAGGCACCGCCACCCGCACAAAAACCCAATTGGACGAACAAGTGGATTTCATCGGCGCTCGTTTGAGCACCAGTGCCTTCAATGTTTCCGTGTCCGGATTGAGCAAGTACAGCGCGAACTTGTACGAATTGGTTGCCGACGTCGCCCTGCATCCCTCTTTCCCGGAGGCTGCATTCGACAAGCTGAAAAAGCGGACCCTTTCCGGTTTGAAGGCAGACAAGGACGACCCCAGCGCCATTCAGGCACGTGTTTCCAATGCCTTGCTCTACGGAACCAACACGCCCCAGGGAGAAATGATGACCGAATCGACGGTCAATAAAGTGGCCTTGGACGATTGCAAAAGCTTCTACAGCCAAGTATGGGTTCCCAACCACGCCATCCTTTTGGTGGTGGGCGATTGCAAGGCCAAGGACGTGTTCAAAGCCGCCAAGAAGACCTTTGAAAAGTCTTGGCCCGCCGGAACCGTTCCCGCAAAACCCACCTACGAACACCCCGTGCAAACCAAGTCGTTCATCGCCTTGGTCAATCGCGAAGCATCGGTGCAGTCCAACATTCAGTTGGCCAACTTGATTGATTTGAAGCCCGGTGATGCAGACTTAGAGGCCGTTCGCGTGATGAACAACATCTTGGGCGGCGGCTCCGACGGTCGTTTGTTCCAAAATTTGCGCGAAGACAAGGCCTACACCTACGGCGCGTACTCTTCTTTTGGAACCGGCAAGGAAAAGCAAATCTTTGAGGCCTCTGGTGAAGTTCGCAACGCCGTGACGGACTCCTCCGTGGAGCAGTTCTTGTTGGAATTGAACCGCATCCGCACCGAATTGGTCAGCGAAACAGATTTGCGCAACGCCAAGCAAGCGTTGGCCGGCAGCTTTGGTCGTTCCTTGGAAGGCCCAGGCGCAGTAGCCTCGTTTGCCATCAATACCTTGAAGTACAATCTTTCCGCAGATTACTACAACCAGTACCTGAATCGCTTGCAAGCGGTTACCGCGGAGGACGTGCGCCGCGCTGCACAGAAGTACATTCAGCCCGACAAGATGGTCGTTTCCATTGTGGGCAAGGCCTCTGAAGTTGCTGCTGGCCTGGAGCGCTTGGGCGAAGTGCGTTATTTCGACGACCTCGCACAACCCGCAGAGCGTCCCAACATCCCCATTCCCGCGGGCGTTACAGCAGCCTCCGTGGTCAATCAATACCTAGCAGCCATAGGCGGTCAAAAAGCCATTGCGAGCGTGAAAGACTTGACTCTGGAAATGGTGGCTGAAATTCAAGGCATCAAGATCGAAACCAAAGACGTTTACAAGTTGCCGAGCATGCACTACGAGGGCCAATTCTCGCCCATGGGCAAGGAGGAAACCTTCTTCGACGGCAAGAAAGGACGCATTGTGCGCAACGGCGCCAAGCAACCCGTTACGGACGAGGACCTGGACGCCATGCGTAAGGACGCTAATTACTTTGAGGAAGTGAAGTGGTTGACTTCTGCCGTCCCCATGCAGTTGGCTCCCGTGTTCACCTCCCTGGCCGGCGAGCCCTGCTACGCGGTAACGGTGACCCAAGGCAAGCAGGTGCAAACCCACTACTTTTCCGTAAAGAGCGGTTTGCGCGTGGCCACTTCCACACCCGTTGGGGAAGGGGAGCAGGCAACGGTACAAACCGTCAACTACAGCGATTACCGCGCGGTGGGTGGTGTATTGTTCCCCCACTCGGTGGTATTGCCCATTGGTCCCGGCATGAACTTGGAGTTCAAAGCGGTCAACCTGACGGTCAACACGAACGTAGCGGATACGTTCTTCAAGTAAAGCTTGATTTCAGCGCTGCATTTATGCGCTGCAGGTGCCCAACGAACAGGGCCGTCCCCGTCGGGGACGGCCCTGTTTCATTTTGGCCAAACGCACCCCGGGCGCTATTCCTTGCTCTGCTTCGCCCGAGCATTCACCAAGTACACCCCCAACAAAATGGTGCCCAGTCCAACCGCATGATGCACGTGCAGTACCTCGCCCATGGACAGCCCCCACAACAGGGCCACACCGGGCACCAGGTACGTGGTGCTGGCAGCGAAAATAGGACTGGTGATGGAGATTAAGTAGTTGAACGCCATGATGGCGCCGGCGGTTCCCACAACGCCTAAAAAGGCAAGGTATCCCAAGACCTCCAATGCTTCCGGATTCGTGGCCACGCGGTGAACAAAGTCACCACTGAGCAGCAACCCCAGGGCAGGAATCCCGGCCACCACAAACGCCCACAGGGTCAAGGCCACTGGATGCGCATGTGGAAGTTTGAATCCAATAAAATTGATGGACAGACCGTAGCACATGGAACTTGCCGCCGCCAGCAAAACGTAGGCCCAAGCACCGGGTTGCGCCTCCGCGGCGGTGGCCTGTCCGCCCACCAGCAAGGCCGCACCCGCAAAGCCCACCGCAACCCCCAAGGCCTGTTTGCGCCGGAGGGTTTTTCCAAAAAAGAGCAATCCAAAGAGCAACGTAAACAAGGGGGTCAAGGAATTGGTGATCCCCACCAACCCCGACGGGATGTGCGACACGGCAATGGGGAACAACACATACGGCAAACCATTGCCCAAGAAGCCCACCACCAGGTAAGCACCCCATTCTTTACGCGGGGGCAGCACACGAACGTACTTCCAACCCACCACCAAGCAAAACAGCAAGGCATAGACGATGCGAATGGCTCCAACCTGGTGCGGCGCAAAAACAGAGAGGCCCTTTTTCATCAACAAAAAAGAAGAGCCCCACAGGGCCACCAGAGCAACAAATATTACCCAGGCACGAACGGAATTTTCTTTCATCGGACCGCAAAGGTACTCTACCTTTGCCTCGTGGCCTCTGAACCTACCCCTCGCTGGACCTTTATTCTGCGGAGCTTTCTTCGGCTCTCCTTGGCATTGACGTTGCTGGTTGTCCTTGCGGGCAGCGTGGTTCGCATGACCGGATCCGGCATGGGGTGCCCAGACTGGCCCCGTTGTTTTGGTCAAACCATTCCGCCCACCCGGATGGACCAGGTGCTTTGGAATCCCCTTCAGACCTATGCGGAAGGGCAGATGGTCCTCCACCAAGACACCCTTTGGACGGCAAACAGCACGGCACAACCGCAGCCCGTGTTTAACCGCGCCCAGTGGTCCGCGTACACCAAGCACAACTACGCCACGTTTGTGCCCGCGCACACCTGGATCGAGTTCATCAACAGGCTCCTGGGTGCAGCACTAGGCATCCCGGTATTCTTGGCTTTTGTTTGGTCGATTTCCCGTTTTCGAGCGCACCGGAAGTGGGTTGCAGCCTTAGGCCTAGGCCTGGTACTGCTGCTTTTTGAAGCTTGGCTGGGCAAGGTGGTGGTGGACGGCAACCTGGTTCCGCACCACATTACGTACCACTTGTTGGGAGCGTTTGGTTTGCTGGCCGTTTTTACCGCCGTGCACCGGAGCGTTTCCACGGAGGCGGAAGCCCATTCGTGGTTCTTTGAAGAGCCGGCACGCAGCGAACAAACCGAGTCTGCGGGCAAATGGCTGGCGATTTTCGCCGTACTTCTGCTCGTGCAGATAAGTACCGGAGCACTGGTTCGTGAGTCCGTGGACGGATTGCGTGCGGCCACAGGCACGGCCCTGTCCAGCCAATTGACTTCCCTGGTGTACGTTCACCGGACCTATTCGTTGCTGTTGGTAGGTTTGACTTTTTTCCTCTTGCGCAAAACCGACGGTTTGGCCGGTATTCGTGCGCGTGTTGGTCTGATGACGGGATTGGCCTTGGCGGAAACCGCCTTGGGCGCTATCCTTTACTACTTCAATATACCGCAGAGTTTGCAGCCGTTGCATTTGCTCTTCTCGGCTTTTCTCTTCGTCTTGGCGGTGGACGCCGCGGTGCTTGCATTTCTGC
>CANHXZ010000079.1 GCA_947464785.1 Flavobacteriales bacterium
CACCAGGGCCATTCCCGTGATTCGCTCCTGCACAAAAGCGTTCAGAGCAGCTACTTGGTTCCGGACGTCCGTGAAGCTGGATTGAATGGATTTTTGAAACCATCGGGTGGCCACAAAAAGGATGGGGATCACGCTCAGCGAAACCAGGACCAAAGTGGGATCAAACGTGAGGAACAAGGCCAACAGCAGGACGGCAATCTTGAAAAAATCACCAAAAATGACCAACAACCCCTCTGCAAAAATGTCCGCAATGGTTTCGGAGTCGGATACGGTGCGGGTGACCAACGTGCCCACGGGGGTGCGGTCAAAATAACTCATTTTGAAGCGGAGCAGGCGGTCAAAAAGTTGCACCCGAAGGTCGCGAATGACCCACTGGCCCAAGCGATTGGTCATGCGGTAGAACGACCACTGAAGGAGTCCTTCCACCAGGAGCAGACCCAAGAGCAGCAGCAGGATTCGGTGCACGTCACCGGCGGATTCCGCGGCCACGGCGGTGTCTACGGCGTCGCGAATCAAAAGAGGGCGCGCGGTGGACAACAGTCCCAAAACCACGGTTAAGGCTCCCGCGAGCGCAAAGGTCTTCCAGTAGGGTTTCGCGTACCGCAAAACGCCGCGTAGAATTTGGGCGTCGAAGGCCTTACCGCTCACTTGAGCCATTGCTGTAACACGTTATGGGGTACTCTGCCCCGTTAAAAAAAAGTCCGTGGGCCGGGGCACTCACACCGGCATCGCTGCGGCTCCCCCCCTTCAGCAATTCCGAAAATTCCGCTTGAGAGGAGCGACCCAAGGCCAACTCTACCTGGGTACCCACCAAGGCACGCACCATATTGCGCAAAAAACGATTGGCCCGAATGCGAAAGTGCCACTCCTCGTCCTGAAATTCCCAATAGGCCTCGTGGACCGTGCACAGGGGCGTAGTGTGGTCTGCATCGGCTTTGGCGAAGGCAGAAAAATCGTGTTCGCCCACGAGCTGTTGCGCTGCCCAGCGGAGGTTGGCTTCGTTTAAGGAGCGATCCACCAACCACGCAACGTCTCGGTTAAACGGGCTTTTGGTGCGCGCCAACCGGTACCAATACGTTCGTCCGGTGCACGAAAATCGTGCGTGGGCGGTGGGCTCCACCGGTTGCAAGGCATGCACTACTACAGAGGGCGGAAGCATGCGGTTGAGTTTGAACAAGGCTTGTTCCAGGTCTGCTGGTGCCTCGGGTACATCCACATGAGCTACGTAGTTCCGTCCGTGCACACCGGTATCCGTGCGTCCGGCTCCAACCACCCCACTTTCGGCACCTAAAATGTGCCGAAATGCATCGTTCAAAACCCCCTGAACGGTGTTTTGGCCGGGCTGAACTTGCCAACCGGCGAAGTCTGCCCCGTGGTAGGAGAGCGTTGCGAAGTACCTTTGAAAACTCATGGAGCCTACAAAAGTACGACACCTGCGGGTGGCCCTCATCTCGGACACGCACGGAACTTGGGACGAACCCTTAAAACGGGCGGTTTCTGAGGCCGACGAGTTGTGGCACGCCGGCGATTTGGGACCCATTGCCGAACATTTGCGGGCGTGGGAAGCCGAAGTGCCGGGCCGACGTTTGCGGGTGGTGACGGGGAACATTGACGGCGTACCGCTGACGCTGGAGTTTCCAAAGGAATTGGATTTTACCGTGGAAGGTGTGCGGGTTTGGATGATCCACATTGGCGGATATCCCGGACGATACGCCCCATCGGTTCGCACGGGCTGGCCCGCCAAACGCGCGTCCGGTCCCGTGGATTTATTCGTTTGCGGTCATTCGCACGTGTTGCGCGTGCTGCGGGACAACCAACACCGAGCGCTGTGCCTCAATCCCGGGGCCTGTGGCACCCACGGATTTCACTCCATCCGGACTTTACTTCGGTTTTCCCTGCACGCCGGAAAAATCATGGACATGGAAGCCGTTGAGCTGGGCCCACGCGGCAAACTTGACCCGGACCACAACCTGCCGGACCCGTACTGAACCCGTTCTGCCAAAAAGAAACCGGAATCAGCGAATTCGGCCGGAAGACTTGACCAAATCTTCGTCGCGCTGGATGGCGCGGTTGGCGAGTGACGCAAAAACCACGGCCCACAAGGGAGCCAGGGTCACCCAAACCGACTGATCCAATACACTGGAGTCACCGGCTTTCAGCACCGGATACAGGTAAACGGCCTCCAGGGCAAAGGCAACCAGCATGGCCACCCGATTGACTACAAACTGCCGCTTTCGGTTTTTGTAGTAGGTGCAATTGGCCAGAAAAAGTCCCGCGCCCAAACCGCCCAAAACGGTTTCCAAGACGTTGGGATTCCCCAATCCGACGGTAAAAAGCATCAAGGCCCCCAGGACCATGTGCACGGTTTGAATACGCTGCCACATGGTGCAAAGCTGCAAAATAAATCAATCAAACAGCGGATGTATTGAGATTTGTTGTACTATTGCGGCGCGAATCCGCCATAGTGCGGTGGGCCTGAGGCCCTTGACTTTCTCTCCTTATTCCTATTTATGCTTCCGGATCTGCAAGGCATGAAATTGCCGGAGCTCAAGCAGCTCGGCGAAAATTTGGGTATTCCCAAAGCCAAATATTTAAGTAAGCCCCAACTCATTGAAGCCATTGGCGGATTGGGGGCCACTACCTCTTCCAACACATCCAGTGCTTCTGGAGATGCCGTAGTCGCTCCTGCGGCCCCCAAAGGAAAGCGCGGGCGTCCCAGTAAATCCAATTCCGCTGCGGAGTTGCCGTTGGAGGTTTCCGTTTCAGCCGCGTCGACCGATTCGGAAGGCGCACCGAACAACGCGTTGCCGAAGGTGGACGATGGTGCCACCGTAGAACGGACCGAACGAGCCCCCCGGGAGGATCGTTGGGAGCGCCGGGACCGACGCGACCGTCCGGCGCGAACGGAACGCGGAACCGATGAAGGCACTGCAGAAAACAATGGCTCGGCCCGTGAGGAGCGCGCTCCACGCGAGGAACGTGCCCCCCAAGTGGACCGCGGACCTCGTGAAGACCGCGGACCACGTGAAGACCGCGGACCACGTGAAGATCGTGGACCTCGTGAAGATCGTGGCCCGAGAAACGACCGCGCCCCGCGCGAAGACCAGGCACCCCGTGAAGACCGCGCCCCGCGCGAAGAACGTGCGCCCCGCGAAGACCGTTGGGAACGTCGGGACCGCAACGATCGCGGACCGCGCGACGATCGCGGACCGCGCGAAGACCGCGGCCCGCGCGAAGACCGCGCTCCACGTGAAGAACGCAAACGCTTTGAATTCGAGGCCAACATCCCCACCGAAGGTGTGTTTGAGCAAATGCCCGAAGGATTTGGATTCCTGCGCTCGTCGGACTACAACTACCTAAACTCCCCGGACGACGTTTACATCACCGCGCAACAAATCAAGCAGTACGGTCTGAAGACGGGCGACACCGTCCGCGGCGAAGTGCGCGCACCCCGCGAGGGAGACAAGTACTTCCCGCTGATCAAAGTCCTGTTGATCAACGGCCGGGATCCAGACTTCATTCGGGACCGCGTCGCCTTTGAACACCTCACGCCTTTATTCCCAGAGGAAAAATTCAATTTGACCGGGCGTCGGAGCACCTTGAGCACCCGCGTGATCGACTTGTTCTCTCCCATTGGCAAAGGGCAGCGCGGCTTGATTGTGGCGCAACCCAAGACCGGTAAAACCACGTTGCTCAAGGAAGTGGCGAATGCCATCGCCGCCAACCACCCAGAAGCCTACATGATCATCCTCTTGGTGGACGAACGTCCGGAAGAAGTGACTGACATGGCGCGCTCGGTCAACGCGGAAGTGGTTGCTTCCACCTTCGACGAACCGGCAGAACGCCACGTTCGGGTGGCCAACATCGTCTTGGAAAAAGCCAAGCGTTTGGTGGAATGCGGGCACGACGTCATCATTCTTTTGGACTCCATCACCCGTTTGGCGCGGGCCTACAACACCGTGGTCCCTGCCTCCGGCAAGGTACTCTCCGGCGGTGTGGACGCGAATGCCTTGCACAAGCCCAAGCGCTTTTTTGGCGCTGCGCGAAACATTGAAAACGGCGGATCGTTGACCATCTTGGCCACGGCCTTGATCGACACCGGCTCCAAAATGGACGAGGTTATTTTTGAAGAATTCAAGGGAACCGGCAACATGGAAATGCAGCTGGACCGCAAGATTGCCAACCGCCGCATTTGGCCGGCCATTGACCTCATTGCGTCCGGCACCCGGAAGGAAGACATGCTGTTGTCCAAGGAGGTGCTGAGCCGGATGTACATCCTGCGCCGCCACCTGTCGGACATGACGCCGGTAGAAGCGATGGAGTTTTTGCACGATCAACTGAGCAAAACCCAGAGCAACGAAGAGTTTTTGGTCTCCATGAATCGTTAACCCGACGGTTCCACCGAACGGCGCTTTCGGAAGAAATCGCTCACACTACGCCGCTTTGCTCCGCAAAGCGGCGTATTTTTTGGGCCCCAAAACTACTTTTTCCGCATCCAGCGGTACGTCTTCCCCTCTTCCGCCAAAAGCGTTTGCCCAAAGACGGGCAATGCTTCCCGAAGCAATACCCCGCGGTCCCGGTAGCGAATGGAGAAATGCCCCAGCAAGAGTTGCCCTACTCCTGCTTCAGCGGCAATTTTTGCCGCGTCGACAGCCGTTGAATGCAGGGTTTTTTGGGCCAAAACCCGATGCTCCTCCGCAAAGGTGCTTTCGTGGTACAAGGCGTCAACCCCTTGGATCCACGCGGGCAATTCCGGCAAGTAGGCGGTGTCGCTGGCGTAGGCATAGGACAGCGGACGTGCCGGTTCCCGCGTCAATTCCGCATTGGGCACCACCACCCCGTCCTCGTTGGTCCAATCCCGCCCCAACTGCAAGGTTCGGTAATCGCAGGTGGGAACCTTCCAGGCCGCGAGGGCGTCGGACCGCAAACCGCGCAAGCCCACCTGGGCCTCAATTTTGAATCCCGTAGTGGGCAGCGAGTGGCGGAGTGGGAAGGTGAAGATGGAGAGCTGCTCGTCCGCAAACACTTGGCGCAGGGGCTCTGAATCCGTGGACACAAAGTGCAGCGGATAGCAGGTCCACGTGCCGCTGGTTTTGAGCGTGGTGCGCACCCACTCCTCCAGCGCAGGCGGTCCAACCAACACCAAGGGCTCTCTGCGGCCCAGCAGGTGGAAGGTGCTCAACAAACCCGGCAGGCCAAACACGTGATCGCCGTGCATGTGGCTGATGCACACCACCTGAATGCGCGTGAATTTGATCTTGTTCCGGCGCAGCTGAACTTGGGTTCCCTCCCCGCAATCGATCAACACCAGACGACCGTTGACCTCCACCACTTGGGCAGACGGATTGACGGTAGCCGCAGGGGTGGCCGCACCGCAGCCCAGGATGGTGACGGAAAGAGACATGCGGTAAAGGTCGGAATTCGGCAGAGTCCCCGCAAAGCCGTATCTTTGATTCTTGAAATGACGCAGAAACGCTTGTTCGGCCCCGAAGAATTGGGAATTATCCTGCACCGACTGGCGTGCCAATTGCGGGAATCCCACAGCGATTTCTCCTCCACCGTATTGATTGGACTCCAGCCCCGCGGCATGGCTTTGGCCCGTGCCCTGAGTCAGATTTTGGCGCAAGACTACGGCCTGCAAGCGGTAGCCACAGGCGCTTTGGACGCAACTTTTTTTCGCGATGATTTCCGACGTCGGGACGAACCCATCCGGGCCAACCGAACAGAAATTGAACATTCGATTGAAGGCAAGCGCGTGGTCTTGATTGACGACGTACTGTACACCGGCCGCACGCTGCGCGCAGCACTGGACGCCCTTCATGCCTTTGGACGTCCGCAACGCACCGAACTGCTGGTATTGATTGACCGTCGGTTCCGACGCGAGTTGCCCATCCAACCGGACTACGTGGGCCGCCACGTGGATGCTCTGGATACGGAAAAAGTTCGCTTGGAATGGGCGGACGACGGCAAACTGGAATCTGTTTTTTTGGTATCCGAAACCCCGGCCCCATGAGTACCCTCAGCGTTCCCCATTTGTTGGGCATCAAAGACCTCACCCCGGAGGATTTGGACCTTATTTTCAAAACGGCGGAGCAGTTCAAGGAGGTCATCAACCGCCCCATCAAAAAAGTACCCTCCCTGCGGGACATTACCGTAGCCAACCTGTTTTTTGAAAATTCTACCCGCACGCGCCTCTCTTTTGAGCTGGCCGAAAAACGCTTGTCTGCGGACGTCGTCAACTTCTCCGCAGCGCAATCCAGCGTGAAAAAAGGGGAAACCTTGGTAGACACCGTCAACAACATTTTGGCCATGAAGGTGGACCTGGTGGTGTTGCGCCACAGCGCGCCGGGTGCCGCCTATTTTTTAAGCCAGCACGTGGACGCGAGCATTGTGAATGCCGGAGACGGCGCGCACGAACACCCCACTCAGGCGCTGTTGGATGCCTTTTCCATGCGGGAAGCCTTGGGACGAACGGACCTGAAGGGCGTCAAAGTGGCCATTGTGGGCGACATCCTGCACAGCCGCGTGGCCTTGAGCAACATCTTTTGCTTGCAAAAATTGGGCGCGGAAGTACTGGTTTGCGGACCGAACACCTTGATTCCCAAACACCTTCACGAACTTGGAGTGACGGTGGAGTCGGACCTCAACACCGCCTTGGAGTGGGCCGACGTGGCCAACATGCTCCGCGTGCAGCACGAGCGCATGGACCTCCCCTACTTCCCCAGTTTGCCGGAGTACATTGCGCACTACGGGGTGGACTGCAAGCGCCTGGAGCAATTGTCCCGGATCCCCGTCATCATGCACCCCGGCCCCATCAACCGCGGCGTGGAACTGTCCTCAGATGTTGCAGATTCCGAACATTCCATTATCTTGCAGCAGGTTGAGAACGGCGTAGCCATCCGAATGGCGGTACTGTACCTCTTGGCCGCTCAACGAACACCGCATTATACCTCCTGATGTCTTACAAAATCGAATCGAAAGATCGGTTTCTCCACGTGAAATACCTGGGCGATCTGTTCGACGCAGCCGCGCTTAAAGAATTGGGCACGCTTTTGGATGGTAAACCGCAGGCACACGTGGTGGTGAATCTTCTCTCTGTGGAAGAATTCGACAGCACCGAGCCGTTGCAAGACTTTCAAGCCGACCGAATGGAACAGAACCTCACCTGCGTCTTGGTGGTGCGTGAGGCCATGCTCTATTTGTTCGACGAAGAAGCTCCGGCGGTGCCTACGTACCAAGAGGGAGTGGATTTCTTCGAGATGGAAGACCTGCAACGA
>CANHXZ010000080.1 GCA_947464785.1 Flavobacteriales bacterium
AAAGGTAGCCCAATGCAGGCCTGCGTTCATTTTTAAACGTTTGGACAACGAAAAATCATCTTGTACGTACACCGAACTCTCCCAGGCGTAGTGCCTTTTGCTGCCGGAATTGGTGTCCAATGCCCCTCCGTTGCCAAAGTCAAATTCAAACGTTTGAATGCCCGGTTCAAACGTGTGGTGGGTGATGCCCGCCCCCACCTTGACCGTATGGCGGTTGTTGGGCAGCCAATCCGCGTCCCATTTGGCCCCGTAGTCCTCAATAAAACTGGAAAGTCCCAAGCGCAACTTTTGGTAGTCCCGGTTGCCGTCCGAATCGATGTATTCGTTTTCTTGGCTGACGTCGGTATTGAACCGATACCGGCTGTAGGTGGCTGTGGTGTTGGTAAACAAGCGCGGATTGATGCGGTAGTTCCAACGGGCCGTGCCAATGCGGTTGCCCCAATCCAGGCCAAAATTGGTTTTTTCCGAGTAGCGGGTACCGTCCTCGTCGGTTCCTTTATTGCTGCCGTTTAAATACACCACGTCCGCGCCTTGGTAGTAACTGAGGTACAGCTGGTGGGCGTCGTTGAACCGGTGGTTGATCTTGCCGTTGAGGTCGTAGAAGTAGTAACCGCCGGAATTGCCTTCGTTGGTGGCGGCTACAAAAGGTGCCGCTAAGGCATCCAAGTAGGTGCGTCGGCCGCTGATGAGGTAGCTCGTTTTTTTGTTGAGGGGACCTTCCAGGGTGAGCCGGGAGGCAATGACCCCCACCGCCCCCTCGCCGTGAAATTCCTTTCGGTTGCCCTCCTTCATCCGAATGTCAAGCACGGACGACAACCGTCCACCGTACTCCGCTGGAAAACCGCCTTTGATCAACTGCACGCTTTGGATGGCGTCTCCATTGAAAATACTGAAGAAACCAAACAAGTGGTTCACGTTGTAGACCGGAACGCCGTCGATCAGGATTAAGTTTTGGTCCGGACCGCCGCCGCGAACGTAAAAACCGGACGTGCCTTCGGTTCCTCCTTTCACGCCGGGAAGCAATTGCACCATTTTCAAGACGTCGGGCTCCCCAAACAACACCGGCAGGTTCTTGAGGGTGCGCATGTTGAGGTTGATGGAGCTCATTTGGGTGCTGCGTTGGAGCGGCGCCTCCCGGGTGCCCACCACCGTTGCTTCGCGCAACACTTGCTGCACCGGAGCCAGCGCAAAGGTGTGCGAACGCGGGCTGCTGGACGCCCCAAACTTCACTTGCTCGGCACGGTACCCCACCGTTCCAGCTTGGAGACGGGCGGAATCCTGGCGGACGGTCAAGGAATAAAAACCGTAGGCATTGGTGACCGTACTGGTTTTGGAAACTTTGTCGTGCACGTAGGCACCGATCAATCGTTCTCCCGTTTTCTGGTCTTCTACGTACCCAAAAAGGGTGGTGGAGCGCTGAGCCCATACCGGGCTCGTGCCAAACAAAAATGCGGCAACCGCAAAAATCGCAACGCGTACGTTCATCAATAAGTGTAAATTAGACGCCGAACACAAAAGTCCAACCCCCCGCAAATATGATGCAGTTGTTTGCGAAAAAGTTGCTTGCATGCAAAAAAAACTACTCCTTGGGGCTCTTGCCCTTGTTTTCAATCTGTTGACTCCACTTGGAGCACAAAATTTAACGACTGTGGTGCGCGGCACTGTGGTGGACGCGGACACTAAATTCCCGTTGCCCGGTGCGCAGGTTCAAATTGGAACCCTCAAAACCGTCACCAACAACGTCGGAATGTTCCGTTTTTCAGCCATTCCCATTGGCCGCCAAACCGTTGTGGTTTCGTTGATTGGATACGACAAAATGGCACGTGCCGTGGAATTGGCCACCGCCAAAGAAGCGGTTCTGACCATCCCCATGGCGGAATCCAGCACGCAACTTCAAGAAGTGTCTGTTCGGGCCACCCAAGAAGGGCAGGCCAAAAACGAGATGGCCGTGGTCAGCGCGCGTCAGTTTTCCGTAGAAGAGACCAACTTGTACGCGGGCAGCCGCGGCGAACCGGCGCGAATGGCCACCAACTTCGCCGGAGTTCAGGGTTCCGACGACCAACGCAACGATTTGGTGGTGCGCGGCAATACACCGGCAGGCGTTTTGTACCGCATGGAAGGAGTCAATATCCCCAACCCCAACCACTTCTCCATTCCCGGAACCGGTGGCGGTCCCGTGACCATTTTGAACAACAAGTTTCTGGACAACTCCGACTTCTTCACGGGCGCATGGCCGGCCGAATACGGCAACGCCATTGCGGGTGTTTTTGACCTGAAAATGCGGGACGGAAACAACGAAAAGTTGGAGTTTTCCGGCCAGCTGGGATTCTTGGGAACGGAATTGATGGTGGAAGGACCGTTGGGCCGCGGCCGCGTGGGTCGTCCGGCTCCTTCTTTCTTGGGCGTGTACCGCTACAGCACCCTGTTCATGTTCCAAAAATTGGGCATTCCTTTGGGGACCTCTGCGGTTCCCGGCTACCAGGACGGAGCGTTTCGCTTCACGTTCCCCCAGAAAAACGGTGGAAAATTGGCCGCATGGGGCATGTTTGGACGCTCCAACATCGAAATCATGGTATCCGACTCCGACGGAGACAAGGTCAGCTCGGACTTTGAAAGCTACGGCACCACCGACCGGGACCAGTACTTCAAAACCGATATGTACGTGGGCGGTCTGAACTACACCAAGCCCCTTTCCCGAACCAGCTTTGTGAACGCAGGGGTGGCCGCAAGCCAGTCCTACATCGACACGCGGAACGACAAAGTATTCCGCAGCATCACGCCGGATTCGCTGTGGCAGGTAGACGATATTGTCAACATTCTGGGCTATAAGTTTACCGAAAACAAGCTCCACGGCTTTGTACACTACACCCAAAAACTCAGCAACCGCACCACGTTCAAGGTGGGCCTCAACGCGGACCTCTACGACTTGATGTACCAAGATTCCGTGCGGAAAGTGGACGGTCGGGACGGAACCGTTTACCCGTGGCGCGTTCAATGGGATACCCGAGCGCAGTGGGCCGTAGTGCAGCCGTACGCCAGCATGCGGAGCAACTTAACTCCTCGTCTGTCCCTAACCGCCGGTTGGACGGCCACCTATTCCAACATCAACGCGAATTCCATCAGCTTGGTGGAACCGCGTTTGGGGTTGAACTACAAGCAGTCCCGGAATACGAATTTCTTCGCAGGAACGGGCATCCACAGCCAAATGCAGAGCGCCTACCTGTACTACTACGCCATCGGCAACAACGGGCGCGACCCCGGAGAACACAACACGGACATGGGCTTGACCAAGAGCTACCATTCCGTGGCGGGCGTGGAGCATCGGCTGTCTTCGTTGCCCATGCGCGTCAAGGCTGAAGTGTACTACCAGTACCTGTGGAACATTCCCGTGGAACGCCTGAAAATAGACGCCAACCCGTTGAGCGCGACCTTCGGTCAGCGCGTGGTGGGCTCCAGCTTCTCCATGGTCAATGCGGGTTCCGGTTTTGGACGTTTGTGGCCCGACACCCTGGAGAATACGGGAACCGGACGCAACTTCGGTTTGGAATTGACCGCGGAACACTTCTTCACCAAGGGATTCTACGGCTTGGTGACGGCGAGTTTGTTTGACGCCAAGTACCGCGGTTCGGACAACGTGGAGCGCAACACCACCTTCAACGGCCAGTACGCCCTCAACTTCATCTTGGCGAAGGAATGGCGTTTGGCCGGAAAACGCGCCTTGCAGTTGAGCGGAAAGTTCACCACCGTGGGCGGACGCTGGTTTGGACCGGTGGACTTTGACAAGTCGGAGGAAAACTTGGAAATCAACTTTGTTTCCGAGACCTTCAACACGGAAAAGTACCGGGCCTACTACCGCACGGACATCAAGTTTTTGTACAAGTGGAATTTTGCCAACACCAGCCACGAGTTGGGCATTGACATGGCCAATGTGTTGAACAACAGAAACATCCTCACCTTGACTTTTGTACCGGATCACCCGTCCGGCAACCCGGTTCAGGAGGAGTACCAGTTGGGCTTGTTGCCGATTTTCTTCTACCGAATCGACTTTTGATTTTTGTGGGCGGCTGGCCCCCAACGCACAAAGGGGCTGCCTCGTTCCGAGGCAGCCCCTTGTTTTTTGGACCCCAGCGGGGCGTTTCTTTTAGTGGGGACGTTGCAACCAACCCACGGTGGCCGCAGCGAACCGTCGGCCCGTCAAACGGGGCAATACCGTGCCCAGGCGATTCATGAACCCGGGAATGGCGTAAAACTTGCGCTTCTCCGCGCGTTGGAAGGCGTAACGAACGGCCGTGGGCGCATCCATCAGGGGCATCAGGCCTTGGGACACGAGGTGGGACTTTTCCAATCCCGCTCGGTCAAAGAATGCTGTGCGCGTGGGGCCGGGACACACCGCCGTGACGGAGATGTTGCGCGGTTTGAGCTCCGTGGCCAAGGCCTCGGAAAAGGACAAAACAAATGCCTTAGAAGCGTAGTAGGCCGCCATGCCCGGACCGGCCTGGAAGGCAGCCGTGGAGGCAACGTTGATCAAACGCCCGCCGGCTTCCAAGCGATGTACGGCCCAGTGGGACAGGTGCATGAGGGCTTGAACGTTGACTTCCACCATATTCCGAAGGACGGCGGGGTCTGCTTGGTGCAGTGCAGCATAGTCGCCAAAACCCGCGTTATTCACCACCCGATTGGGGCTTTTGCCCGCGCTGTGCAAGGCATCCAGTTGGTGGATCAGTGCTGCGAGGGACTCCGGCTGGCCCAGATCTGCGGTGAGCACCACGGGCTGAGCGCCGGACGCCCAGGGTTGAAGGCGCTCCAACGTGGCGGCGGCATCCTCTTCGCGCCGAACCACCAAAACCAACTCCTGTCCGGCTTTCGCCGCCTCAACCGCCCAATCGGCACCAATGCCTCTGGACGCACCCGTAATCAGCGTATATCCCATGATGACGAAGGTACGGATCCGATGGTGCATCTTTGCACGCTCAAACTTCACGCGCGTGAACCTCAATTCATTGTTGTACCGTTTCCTTGCTGCCGTTAAGCTCCAACTGTTGAGCTTTTTGGGGCTGACGTTGATTGCCGTTCCGGCTTGGGCGCAAAACAACGCCGCAAGCCCGTTGGTTCAAAAGTTGTCTACCTCCGGTGTGGCTGTTCATGAGCTTGCGGTGGGAGCACGGCCGGAAGTGGATGGACTGCGGGATGCAGGGGTCTACGAAAGCGGAATACGCGTGGACATCAACACGGAACACCAACCGGGAACCAACGTTATGGCGCCCGTGCACACGGTGGGTTGGATTGCCCGGGACGCAGATGCCCTGTACGTTTTCATTCGTAGCCAAATCCCCGCGGAAGGACTGCGGGCCAACACCACCCGCCGCGACGAAGCGTTTGAGGACGACTTTGTGGGAATCGCCCTGGATCCGTATGCGGACACGCGGAACATGCTCTTTTTGGGCGCGAATGCTTACGGGATTCAGCTGGATTTGCGCAAAAACAATCCGGCAGACCTGAACAACAACTTCGACGTCAGCTACGACATGCTGTACGATGCCGCCGCCGTGCGGACGGATACCGCGTATTCGGTTGAGTTGCGCATCCCCTACTCTTCTTTGCCGTTTCCGTCGGGCAAAACGCAGGTTTGGAAATTTGCGCTGTTCCGAAATCTTTGGGTAGGCGCGCAGAACCACACGGTCAACAGCTACCCCATTGACCGCAACAACGTGTGCAGCGATTGCCAGTACGACGACGCCCTGTTGATGGACGGTTTGAAGCAACCGCGCAAATTTCAGGTACTGCCCTATGCCCTGGGCGGTTTGGTGGACCCTCCCCTGGCCACGGGTGCGGCGTTGGGCAAGGTGGGCGGTAGCTTTTTGGCAGGATTTGGCTCGGAAACGGTGGTTGAAGGGGTGTACAACCCGGATTTTTCTCAGGTGGAGTCCGACGCCCTCCAAATTGGCGTAAACAGTTCGTACGCCTTGTTTTACCCCGAAAGACGTCCGTTTTTCAACGAAGGGGCAGATTTGCTCGCAACCCGCGGAAACTTGATTTACTCCCGGACGGTGGCGGACCCCCTTTTGGTCACCAAGGCCGTACACCAGGGACGAGACATCCGTGCCTACGCCCTGACGGGATACGACCGTTCGTCGCCTTATTTGGTGCCGGGCGAGGACAACAGCTATTTGGGACGGGCCACCGGCAATACGTTTGGCATTTTCCGCACCACAAAACCGTTTGAAAAGGCCCAGTTCGTGGGGTTGATGGGCACCCACCGTCGGTACGACGCCGGCGGTTCTGGATCTTTGTTGGGCACCGATTTCAACGCCCGATTGAGTCCAACGGTGCGCCTGTTTGGCGAAGGGGCGTTGTCTTTGACGCAGGAGCCCAATGCCCCATGGATCAGCGACCAAGCCGGGATGTTTGGCAACCGCACCAAGGCACTGGACGGCGAACAATTCATGGGCTACTTCGGCACTTTGGAGGTGCAAAAAGTGACCGAGCGCTGGATGCTGCGCGCCATGACGTCGCACGTGGGGCGTGATTTTCGCGCGGAGATGGGCTTCCGCCCCAGTGTAGACCGACGTCGGGCCGAAGTGGGGGGCAACATTCGCGCCTTTCCCAACGGGAAGTGGATCAAAAACTACGGGGTGTACTACGAGGTCTTTGGCGAACAAACGGTGGGCGGAAAAACCAAGCAAACCGGCTGGATGGCAGACAGTTGGATGCAATTGGCAGGATCCATCAATTTGTCTTTGGGGCACTACTACCGCTTTATGGAGGAATTCAAGGGGTCCACTTTTCGTTGGATGCCCTACACGTGGGGATCGGTGTCCTACAACCCGCGGCAGTGGCTGATGTTGAGTTACCGCACGGATTTTGGCCAAGGCCTGACGCGCAACGCAGATTTTGTACGCGCCGGAGACGAACGAAACGGTGGATTTTCTGCTCAGTTTCAGTTGGCTGGAAAAATTCGCTGGACGCTGGGCATCAACCACGCCCAAATGCGCGAGCGGGACGGTTCCGGATCGTTGATCTACCGGGGCTATGTGGCGCGATCGGTGGTGCACTGGGGCATTTCCAAGGCGTGGTCTTCCCGCGTGGTGCTGCAGTACGATGATTTTGGAAAAGGTTGGACGGTTCAGCCGTTGGTTCAGTACCAACCCTCGCCATTTACGTTGATTTACACGGGCGCGTCTTTAACCCCGTGGGACCGGTCTGTTTTTGCTAAGGTGCAGTACCAATTTGAGGCATTCAAGTCCCGGAAAGCGAAATAAAC
>CANHXZ010000081.1 GCA_947464785.1 Flavobacteriales bacterium
CAGTACAAATTGGCTCGGGCGGAATACAGTTTTGCCTTGAACAGTTACTTGTCCCAAAAGCGCAACGAAACGTTGGCCAAGTCCATCCGCGACCGAGTGTACACCAAATTCAAGGAAGGCGTAGCGTCCAGCCAGGAATACACGCAGGCGGAAAACCAATACCAACAGAGTGTATCTGCGCTGCTGAATGCCGCAAACAACGTCTTGAACAAGCGGGTGGCGCTTGAGAAACTACTGACCACTTTCAACTAATTTTTGACTCAATCGACTTATCACTAGTTTGACCATGAAAAATTCTCTCATTTGGGCCGTAGCACTGGGTGCCGTGGCTTGTTCCCAAGAAAACACCACGGATTTGGCGCAGCTGCAGGGCGAGCGGGATTCTCTGGTGGCCTTGACGCAAACGGCTGCAACGCGCATCCAGGAAATTGACGCCCAGCTGGCTGCTTTGGACAGCACCCGCGAATTGACGGCGGTAACGGTTTTGGAGGTTAGCCCGGAAACGTTCATCCACTCCTTTGAAGCTCTGGGCAAGGTTGAGGCCGATCGTTCGGTGAATTTGTTGCCGGAAATGGGCGGCCAAATCAAGCGCGTTTTGGTTTCCGAAGGCGAGCGTGTGGCCGCGGGCCAAACCTTGATCGAATTGGACAATTCCGTGATGCGCAGCAGCTTGGACGAGGTGAAAAAATCCTTGAGCCTCGCCACCACGCTGTTTGAAAAGCAGGAGCGCCTGTGGAAGCAAGGGATTGGCAGTGAGGTGCAATACCTGCAAGCCAAAACCAACAAGGAGTCCTTGGAGCAGCGCATCCAGACGGTTCAAAATCAGTTGGCCATGACGCGGGTGAAGGCACCTTTTGCAGGCACTGTGGACGAAATGAATGCCAAAGAGGGTGAATTCGCAGCACCCGGCATGGCGCTGGGCCGGCTGATCAGCAGCGGTAAGGCCTCTGTTACTGCTGACATCCCCGAGTCCTACGCCAACGTGGTGGGCAAGGGCCAGAAGGTGGATTTGTTTTTCCCGTCCATCAATAAGTCCTTGGAAGCACGCGTGACGCAGGTATCGGATTACATCAATCCCGACAACCGCACCTACAAGGTCTACGTCAATTTACCGGCATCGGCCGAATACAAACCCAACATGTTGGCCAAGGTACAAGTACGGGACTACGAGGCAGACCAGGCATTGAGTGTTCCTGCGGCCTTGGTTCAGCAAGACATGGCCGGCAACAACTACGTTTTTGTTTGGAAGCTGGTTAAGGACGGAATCGGATTGGTGGAGAAGCGCGCTGTGGAAGTAGGCAAGAACAACGGCGAGCGCGTGGAAATCAAGTCTGGATTGACCCTGGGCGAGACCTTAGTAAATAAAGGCGCGCGCACGGTACGGGAAGGACAGTCGGTAAAAGTGATGACGGAAAGCGCCAAGTAAGCCATGGAAAACAAAGAAAAAGACACCCGCCCCGCAGGACAAAACTTGGAACTTGTTCCGGAATTTGGCCTGACCACTTGGGCGGTGAACAACCGCGTCACCGTCAGTGTATTGACCGTGATCATTTTGATTGCGGGTCTGTTGGCGTACCGCAGCATGCCTGCTGAGACCTTTCCGGAAATCAACCAACCGGAGATCTTCGTCACCACCATTTACCCGGGCAACGCGCCGTTGGACATCGAGCGCTTGGTGACGCGTCCCATTGAAAAGGAGGTAAAATCCATTTCAGGAGTTGACAAAGTAACCAGTACCTCCAGCCAAGGCTTCAGCACCATTCGGGTAAAGTTTAACTTTTCCGTGGAACCGTCTGAGGCACTGCGAAAAGTGAAGGACAAAGTGGACGCCGCGCAAGCCAGTGCGGACTTTCCCCGCGATCTTCCGGCGGCGCCAAACGTTGCAGAATTTAAGTTTTCCGAGTTGGTGCCCATTCAGAACATCAACTTATCCGGAAACTATACGCCCACTCAGTTGAATGAATACGCCGAGTACTTGGAAGAGAAGATTGAAGACCTTCCGGAAATCAGCAAGGTAGACATTCGCGGAATGGACGCACGGGAAGTTGCCGTACGATTGGACATGGAGCAAATGCAAGCCATGAGCATCAGTTTTGGGGACATTGCACAGGCCATTCAGTCCGAAAACATGTCCGTTTCCGGTGGTGACATTTTGGTGGACGGCTACCGCAGAAACGTTCGTATTTCGGGTGAAATGAACCAAGTTTCTGAATTGGCAGAGTTGGTGGTGAAGCACGAAAAAGGCAACTTGGTCTATTTAAAAGACATCGCGGAGGTTTCCTTTGGCGAGGTGGAAAAGGAATCCTATTCCCGTGAGTACACCAAGCCGGTAGTGACTTTAGACGTGGTGAAGCGCGGCGGTGAAAACTTGATTGCTGTGTCGGATAAAATCCGCATCATTTTGGCCGAAGCGCAAGCCGATGTGCTGCCGGATGACGTCCAAGTCACCGTGACCAACGATCAGTCGAACCGAACCCGCAACCAGCTCGGTGAATTGGAAAACTCCATCATTTTTGGCGTGTTGCTCGTGGTTTTGGTGCTGATGTTCTTCCTGGGATTGCGCAATGCGCTTTTTGTGGGCATTGCCATTCCATTGTCCATGCTGCTGAGCTTTTTCGTATTGGGCGCCATGGGAGTAACGCTGAACACGATGGTGCTTTTTGCCTTGGTTTTGGCCTTGGGAATGTTGGTGGACAACGGCATTGTGGTGGTAGAGAACATTTACCGCTACACGGACATGGGTTACGATTTGAAGACGGCTTCGCGGAAGGGAACCGGAGAGATTGCCATACCCATCATTTCGTCAACGGCAACCACTGTTGCGGCCTTTTTGCCTTTGGCCATTTGGCCCGGTTTGATTGGTGAATTCATGAAGTACTTGCCCATTACCCTGGTTATCGTGTTGTCGTCGTCGCTCTTTGTGGCCTTGGTAGTCAACCCGGCCTTGGCGTCGCGCTACATGAAAATCAAAGAGGAAGGCATTAATGTGAAGAAATGGTCCCGACTTGGTTTTTTGTGGGCCGGCATTGGTCTTCCCTTGAACTTGGCGGGCTACGCCTTAGAGGGCACTTTGGCCACGGCACTGCACACGGTGGGCAACTTGTTGTTCTACAGCGGTGCGCTGACGGCGCTGTACGTCCTTTGGTTGCACGATGCAACCGAGCGATTCCGCGAAACCAACTTGCCGAAACTGGAGCGATACTACGGCCGCGTGGTGGATTTTGCCCTTCGCGCCAAGAACGTGAACCGCTTTTACTACGGAACCATTGGGTTGTTGGTGTTTAGCGTGCTTTTGTTGGTTGCCGTGCCGCCGAATGTTGTTTTCTTTCCTTCCAACGAGCCCAACTTGGCCAACATTTATCTGGAACTCCCCATCGGCACGGACATTGAAGAAACCAATGCCCTGACCAAGCAAGTTGAAGATCGTGTTCTGAAGGTAGTAGATAAGTACTCCTACACCAAAGACGGCAACAAGTACAACTACATGGTGGAGTCCGTCATTGCTCAAGTGGGTGCCGGCACGGGCGATCCGCGGAACGGCAATACGGCAGAAAAAACACCGCACAAGGCGAAAATCATTGTGGCCTTCCGCGAAACGGCTTTCCGCGTGGACGAAGACGGCAGCAAGGTGTTGAGCTCGGTGGTTTTGGACGACCTGCGCAACAACATGAAGGGATTCCCCGGGACGGTTATTGCGGTAGATAAGGATGCGGCGGGTCCCCCCGTGGGCCCTCCGGTCAACCTGGAATTCTCCGGCGACGACTACACCCAAGTATTGGCTGCGGCCGAAGGGGCTCGCGCCTACATCCAAAGCCAAGGTTTCCAAGGAATCGACGAGTTGAAGTTGGACGTGGAGTCCGGCAAACCGGAGATGCCCATTGAAATCGACCGCACCAAAGCGCGTTCCTTGGGCGTGTCCACGGGCCAAGTAGGCGACGCCATTCGTACCGCCTTGTTTGGAAAAGAGGTCGATCGATTCAAGGACGGAGAGGACGATTACCCCATCAACATCCGTTTGCAGGACGACTACCGCTACAACACCGACAACCTACTCAACCAGCGGATTACGTTCCGCGATCAGGCGTCGGGCAAAATCAAACAAATCCCTATTTCTGCGGTAGCAACGGCCAGTAAGGCAACCACCTTCAGCGCGGTAAAACGCAAGGAAGGAGATCGCGTTATCACCTTGTTCTCAGGAGTTACCGAAGGTGCCAATGCCAACGAGTTGGTTTCCAACATCAAGAATGCGATGGAGACCTACCCGCTGCCGGAGGGCGTGGACGTCTCCTTCACGGGAGAGCAAGAGGAGCAAGCTAAGGAATTGAGTTTCTTGTCCAAGGCTTTGTTGGGTGCGGTATTCTTGGTTTACCTGATCATTGTGGCGCAATTCAACAGCACCAAGGTGCCGCAAATCATCATGGCCACGGTGGGCTTGAGTTTGATTGGGGTATTCTTGGGTCTGGTCATCTTCCGCATGGATTTCGTCATCATCATGACCATGATCGGTTTGATTTCCTTAGCGGGTGTGGTGGTCAACAACGCCATTGTCTTGGCGGATTACTACGGCCAATTGGTGATGCGCAAGAAGGCAGAGAAGGGACTGAAGGAAGAGGACCTGCTTTCTTTGGACGAATACCGCAACCTGTTGTCCGAAACCGGATCCACCCGTTTGCGCCCCGTTTTGTTGACGGCGATCACCACGGTATTGGGCTTAATTCCCTTGGCCATTGGATTGAACATCAACTTCTTCACCCTCTTTTCCCACAACGATCCGCAGATTTATGTGGGGGGCGACACCGTGATGTTCTGGGGTCCGCTCAGCTGGACGGTCATTTTTGGTCTGACGTTTGCCACGTTCTTGACCTTGGTGGTGGTTCCGGTTCAGTTGTTCCGGGCGGAAATGCAAAAGGCACGACGCGCCGAGCGCCGTACCTTAGCTGCGTGACGTCGGAAGAAACGTACGGTATGACTTTGAGCGCGCTGCGCGCGCTGCCGGTGGAGGAACTTCCGGCAGCGTGCGCGCGCGTTCGTCGTTTTGTCCTGTCCCAAACCCGGGAGAAAGCTGGCCATTTGGCAGCGTCCTTGGGCGCAGCAGAACTCACGGTGGCCCTGCACTACGTGCTCAACACCCCCGAGGACGTCTTGCTTTGGGACGTGGGACACCAAGCGTACCTGCACAAAATCATTACGGACCGCGCCGGCACCTTTGCCACGCAACGAACGCCGGGCGGCCTGAGCGGCTTCCCCAAACGCGAGGAATCTCCCTTTGACGCCTTTGGCGTGGGGCACTCGTCTACGGCATTGTCTGCCGCGTTGGGTTTTTGGCGCGCGGACGCCGCCACCGGTCGCCGCCGCCAACGCGTGGCGGTGGTAGGCGACGGGGCCTTGACCGGCGGAATGTCTTTTGAAGCCTTGAACGACGGCGGCGGCGCGGGAGCGGACGTCTTGCTGATCCTCAACGACAACGGCTTGTCCATTGAACCCACCGTGGGCGCGCTCGCGCGCGGCGGGGCGTCGGCCTACCGCCGATTTTTTGAATCCCTGGGCTGGACGTACCTGGACGTTGGATTGGGGACAGGCCATTCTCTTTTGAACTCCGGAATCCCCGTGGACGGCAACGACTGCCCGTCGGTGGTAACGGCGCTGCGCGCCGCCCTTTCCCAACCCGGTCCCCGGGTGCTCCACGTGCGCACCCATCGGCCAGACCCCGCGGAGTGGGGGACTCAAGAAAAACCGGCGCCGGCCGCGGCCTTTCAATCTCTTTTTGCCGACGCCCTCTTGGCCGCCGCCGCTGCAGACGATCGCGTGGTGGCCCTCACCGCGGCCATGGCGCCCGGCGCCGGCCTGGACCGCTTCCGGGCGGTTCATCCGGACCGAACCTTTGACGTGGGCATTGCCGAACAGCATGCGGTCACCACCGCGGCGGCCCTGGCCGCCGCCGGACGCAAGCCGGTGGTGAGTTTGTACAGTACCTTTTTCCAGCGCGCCGTCGATCAATGGATCCACGACGTGGCCCTGCAAAACCTCCCAGTAGTTTTGTGTTTGGACCGCGCCGGTTGGGTGGGCGAGGACGGCCCCACGCACCACGGCGTGTTTGACGTAGCCTTGCTCCGCAGCATTCCCAACACCACCGTGTACGCTCCGCGCAACGGCGCCACCCTGGCGCGCATGCTCCGCTGCGCCCTGGACAGCGGCACCCCCACCGTGTTGCGCTATCCGCGCGGATTGGCTCCGCAAGACGATGGTTTGGTGGAATCCGAGGAAGGCGCTTTGTTGCTTCAGGAAGCAGCGGCCTCCGCGCACGCGGCCTCTACGCACGGGGCAACCCCGCAAGCCTCTGCACAGAACGCAGTCGGCCCGCACGTGGCCTTCGTCCCGAACGCCACCAACCAAAACGCTACATCCGCAATTAATCCCAAACGCATCCTACACTGGGCCGCAGGCACCACTGCTTCCGCGGTGGCTCAGCATTGTCCGCACGACGCCGTTTGGTACGTGGGGCGCATTCAGCCCCTGCCGGTGGCGGCGCTGCGCGCCGCCGCCCAGGAAAACCCCGGTGCCGAATGGCACGTGTGGGAAGACGCCCAGGCCGTGGGTGGTTTGTGCGAGGGCATTGCGGCTTGGGCGGCTCGGCACTTCCCGGGCCTGCGGGTGGTACCGCACGGGTACGGGCCTGCTTTTTTGCCGCACGGGTCCGGCCCGGCACCCCTATTTGGCGATTTAAACGACGGGGATATTGCGCCGAAGGGGGCTTGATGAATCAACTCCGTGTAGAAAAATACCCCAAAATGGCGAATTTGGCTATGCGGGAAGGTACGCGCCGTCGCCGTCGGGTTATTTGCACTTTGGGAATGCGTCCACGGCCTTGGTGGCTTGGTTGCGCGCCCGGTCTGAGAACGGTCGGTTTTTCTTGCGCGTGGAAGACACGGATCCGCAGCGGTCCAAGCCGGAGTTTGCGGCAGCGGCGCAGGAAGATTTGCGCTGGATGGGCTTGGATTGGGACGGTCCCGTCGAATTTCAATCCATGCGAACGGAAGGGTACCAAGCGGCCTTGGAGCGTTTGAACCAAAAAGGACTGGTGTTTGCCTGCCGGTGTACCCGAAAAGATTTGCAAGCGGCCGTGGACGGCGCCGTGCGCGCTCCACACGGGGCAGAAGATGTTGGGCCGCATTATCCGGGAACGTGCCTTCCCTTGGGCTTGCCGTTGAACGGTCCGTACACGGTGCGCGCGCAACCGGACGGATTCCCGGTGCG
>CANHXZ010000082.1 GCA_947464785.1 Flavobacteriales bacterium
GGTGACGAGGCCAGCGCCGGCCAAAACTAGGGAAAGAGTGTTCATGGGCAGAACCTTTACGGGGATTAGTTAACGTGTTAAGAACATAAAAAAACCCGAGCGGTTCACGCTCGGGTTAAAAAGTGCGGGTGAAGGGACTCGAACCCACACACCTCACGGCGCCAGATCCTAAGTCTGGTGCGTCTACCAATTTCGCCACACCCGCAGGGGAGGCAAAGATAGTCAACGCACGCGGATTACAGCGGCCTTTGGTGGGTGATTAATCCGCCTTCGTGAAGACCACCGTGTTGGTGCCGTTGCTTGCGGAAACCTTGGAACGGCTTTCCTTCTCAATGGTGTAGGTGGTGTTGAGGAACGACATCGTTTCTTTATCCCGAATAAAGGGAACCGTTGTGGGTCCCAATACAAAGAACCCAGCACTTTGCTCCTCTTCGCAGCCGGAGAAATTCCATACAGACGAGGTGCTGTCGGACAGCGTGGCGGTTTTGTAAAAAAGCGCATTGTAGTTGGAACCGTCCACAAAATCAAAACGGTAGCTGCTGCATTCGGCGTTGTCGCCGCACGAGGTCAGTCCGGCAGCGGCGGCGAGGAGCATTCCGGCTCCCAAAAGTGTATTTTTCATGAATTCAACGGGTTTGTTGACGAAACTACAAAATTCTCCTATACGGCGCACGGCCCTACTTGCCGGACCGCAGGGAACCAAAAACCTTTTGCAACAAAGCCGTGGTTTGCGCTGCCGGCTGAGTACGGATTTTCTCTTCCTGCAGAGCCACTTCCGCAAACAGTGCCGCCAGGGCCTTGTCCAGCACGTATTCGGTGAGGTCCGTGGGCAAATCTTCGCGCATCCCCAACAGCACCTTGTTTTTGTTCAGACGCGTTGCGGCGGGGGTCCAATACGCGGCTAACTCTGCTTCTTGCAAGGCCGCATCTACTTCAGGCTTGAATTCCGCGCGCAGGGCTGGGCCGGTGGTGCGTTGCAGGTAATCGGTTGCCGCGCGGTTGCCGCCGGTGAGAATGCCGTAGGCGTCGGCAAAGGTCATTGAGAGGATGGCCCGCTTGAAGAGCGGAAGCGCACGGGCCACCGCTTTTTCTGCTCCTTCGTTCATCCGCGCAACGGTGGCGTCCAACTGCGGGCCCACCGCGGCCTTCAGAATGGGGTTGGCGTCGATCTTGGAGCGCAATCGGTCCGCCTCTGGGGGCAGGGGAATGCGGTAAATGGGGCTGTTGCTGAAGCCCGTCGTCTTGCCCAACAGGCCCACCGCGGCCCCAGCGCCTTGCACCAATGCTTCTTGAAGGCCTTGTGCCACCTCGGTTTGCGGGATGCCTTGGGTACCGGAGGTCGTTTGCGGCGCCGCACCCGGCAGTTTGGAAAGCACGGTTCCCGGCTTGGGCAAAACCAGGGTTCCGGTTTGGGCGCAGGAGCTCAGGGAACTTGCCGTGAGCACGAGGGGTAGCAGGTATTTTTTCATGGGGTAGGGTGCTCCCCGATTGATGGGGGTGCGAACGAGTACGGCAAATTCCGTTCCATTGTCCTACATTCGCAGCATGCAGACTTTTGACCCCCGCGACATGTCCCCCATGCAGACCCAGCGGCTGCTTCAGGGAATTGTAGCCCCCCGCCCCATTGCGTTGGCTTCTACGGTAAACCGCAAAGGCGAACCCAATTTGAGTCCCTTCAGTTTTTTCAATATTTTCAGCAGCAACCCGCCCATTTTGGTGTTCTCCCCGGCCCGACGCGTGCGCAACAACACCACCAAGGACACCTTGAATAATGTTCTGGAGGTGCCGGAAGTAGTGATCCACGCAGTTTCGTACGCGATGGTGGAACAAACCAGTTTGGCATCGTCCGAATACCCCACCGGAACCAACGAATTCATCAAGGCCGGTTTCACCATGGCTCCGTCCGAACTCGTACGGCCGTTCCGGGTGGTGGAAGCACCTGCAGCTTTGGAGTGCAAGGTCAACGACGTCATTGCCTTGGGCGACCAAGGCGGCTCTGGGCATTTGGTGGTGTGTGAGGTACTTAAGATTCACGTGGACCCCAAACTCTTGAACGACGCCGGTGAACCAGACCCCTTCCGCATGGACTTGGTGGCCCGCTTGGGCGGCGACTGGTACGCCCGGGCCTCCGGCGAGGCCCTTTTCTCAGTGGAGAAGCCCATCACCACTTTGGGCATTGGCGTGGATGCCTTGCCCAAGGCCTTGCGGGACAGCCTGATCCTCACCGGAAATGATTTGGGCCGACTGGGCAACGTCACGGAATTGCCGACGCCCGAGGAAATTGAGGAGTTTGCGAAGCACCACCGAATCGACGAAATCGAGCGTGCCTCAGACAACGGCCTGGAACGTCGGATTGCACTCCACCAGTACGCGCACGAACTCTTGGAAAAGGGCAAGGTGCACAAGGCGTGGAAAGCACTGGCCCAAGACCCGCTGTCTCGCCCGTAAGAACGGGCTCGGCAGGTGCCGCCGCGCGCGGCGCACCCAACAAAAAGGGCCATCTCACAACGAGACGGCCCTTTTTTATTGCCGGATTTCAGCTAAACATGCACTCAGAAAGGCAAATCGTCGTCCGGTACGGGCGCAAAACCAGCAGCGGGTGCGGGCGGTACCGGTGCAGCGGCCATGGAGGTTGCAGCAGCTGCAGCACTCGGTGCGGCGGCACCAGCAGCGGCACCGGCCTGAACCCGCCATCCTTGAAGCGAAACAAAGTAGCGAACATCGCCCTGGGGACTGGTCCACTCGCGACCGCGGATGTTGATGGAAACGGTAACTGACTCCCCTTCGCGAACGCGATCCAAAAGATCTACTTTGTCTTGGGTGAATTCAATGGCCACCGTTTGTGGGTATTGTTCGTCGGTGTTTACCACCAGTTCGCGTTTGCGAAACGTTGCAGAAACGTTTTGTACCGGGAGGATGCGTTTTACCGTGCCAGTTACTTCCATGGAAAATTGATTTTGAGGTAATTACGATGTATGGGTAGTATTCTTCGAAGGTACAAATTCGGTCCGGCTGCTCCAAGGATGTTCATAACTTTCGCAGGCGTTTTGAGCACTGCCCAACGGCGATAAGTCGTTGTGCCGCATGGAAACAAATACTCAACGCTCCAACCGCCGAACGTCCAAGGCATCCCGCAAGGCAGTCCCCAAGGCCATGAAGCCCAAGACCAACAAAGCCAATGCTGCGCCCGGAATCCAAACCAAATGACCTTGCCCGGTGAGTAAATAAGGATAGTGATCCCGAATCATTCCGCCCCAGGTGGGTATGGGGGGTTGCGCGCCGATTCCCAGAAAGCTCAAACCGCTTTCCAGCAAAAGGGCTGAGGCAAATTGACTGGCGCTCAAAACCACCAAGGCAGAAACGGTTTGCGGCAAGGCGTGCACCAAGAGGATGCGCCAAGACGGATAGCCCAAAACACGGGCGGCGTCGATGTATTCGAGCGAACGAATTTGCAGCATTTGTCCGCGAACCAGTCGGGCCACGTCCACCCACATGGTCAGGCCGACGGCCACAAATACTTGCCAAACGCCTTTGCCCAAGGCAAAGCCCAGAGCAATGACCATGAGGAAGGTGGGGATGCTCCAAAAAACTTGAATCGCGCCGTTTAGCAGGCGATCCACCCAACCGCCGTAGTAGCCGGCCAAGGCGCCGATGGGCACTCCTATGAGCAAGGACAGGGCTACCGCTACCGCGCCCACGCCCAGCGATATGCGCGTTCCCAACACCAGTCGGCTGTAGAGGTCGCGCCCGTACCGATCGGTGCCCAACCAATGGGACACGGTGCCGTCCGGGCCACTCACCGAGCTTCCCACGGGCATTGCGGCATGCTCAAGGTCCATGGAATTTGCGTGGGGGGTGGTGTCCGTAACCAGCCACGGGCCTAATATGGCCAGCAAAAGCGCCACGGCCAAGATGCCGCCGCCCCACCGCCCCATGGGGTGGCGGATCAACCTTTTCCAGGCGGGTAGGGGTCGTTCTTCGGACGTTTCGGACATCGGGCTAATCGCTGGAGCTTACTTCGACAGGTCCGACACCGTGTACAAGGCCTCCCGCACGTAGATGTCCCGACTGATCCCTTTCATCCACTGGTTCCACTCCTTCTTCTTGGCCGGAGCGGTGGCCATTTCTACGGCGCCGTTCGCCAACGGACGCACGGCCAAGCTGTCCTTCAACTCCGTCAATTTTTCAAACTGCTTGACTTGCTCCGAACGCGACTTTTCCGCCAGCTGGTACTCCAAAAAGGAAACCGGCCATTCGGTCTTGTCTCGCTCGCCTTTTAACCACTCCGCGTAGGTGTTGATGCGGCTGAAACCCTCACTCTTGGCGACGCGCGCTTGGCTGTTGGCTACGGCACGCTTGAAGGCGTCCGGTTTGCCCACCGCCGCAAACGAGGCAGACTGAATGGCGTCGGCCGCCAGCGGGCCTTTCTCTTCCGCCTCTCCGTACGGAATGCCTTGGTAGGCGTGCGGCAACACCACGTCGGACACCACCCCTTGAAGCTGGGTGGTTTGGCCCGTTACGCGGTAAAATTTCTGGATGGTCAACTTCAATCCGCCCAACGGATAAAGGTCTTCGCTGCCTCCGCGCATGGCCTGGTCCAAATCAATTACGTTCTGAACGGTGCCTTTGCCAAAGGTCTTTTTGGTGCCCAAAACGAGGGCTCTGCGGTAGTCTTGTAGGGCCGCCGCCACAATTTCCGACGCCGAAGCCGTTCCCTCGTTGACCAAAACCACCAGGGGTCCGTCCCAAACCACGCCCGCAGCACGGTCCGAATACACACGAACGTTGCCGCCACTGGTCTTCACCTGAACCACGGGACCCAAATCGATGAACAATCCCGCAATGTCCACGGCCGCCGGCAAACTCCCGCCCCCGTTGTTGCGCAAATCAAAGATCAAGCGCTTCATGCCTTGCGCCTTGAGCATTTCGATTTCCGCGCGAACGTCGTTGGCGCAGTTGCGGTTGCGCTCGTTGAAAAAGTCAACGTAAAATTTGGGGAGTCGGATGTAGCCCGTGCTGCCGTCTTCGCCCAGCTGTGCCGAACGAGCAAAAGTGCTCTCCAATTCCACCACGTCCCGAACGATGGGCACCACCTTTGTGGAGCCGTCTTTCTTGCGCACGGTCAACCGAACTTCGGTGCCTTTTTTGCCGCGCACCAAGCGCACCACCTTGTTGATGCCCATGCCCACCACGTCCACCGGTTCTTCCGAACCCTGGGCCACTTTGAGCAATTTGTCGCCTTCTTCCAGTTCGCCCTGGCGCCACGAGGCACTCCCCGTGACAATGCTGGCCACCGTGACGTACTCTCCTTTTAATTGAAGCTGCGCACCAATGCCTTCCAGCTGGCCGGTCATCTCGATCTCAAAATTTTCCTTGGCGCGCGGCGCAAAGTATTCCGTGTGCGGATCAAAGGCCAAGGCGAAGGAATTGACGTACAAACCAAACCACTCGCCGCGGTCCATGTCCTTGAGGTTGTTGAACCACTCGTCGTGCATTTCCAATTCTTTCTTGCGCGCGCTGGCCTCTGCTTCATCAAAAGAAGATGTGCCCGGGGTAAGCACCGCTCCGGAGTCTGCATCGCTGGCGCGATCCACCATGCGCGCCGTCACGCGAAAAGCCAAATACCGGCGCCAATGGTCTTCCAGCGCCTCTTGGTTGGCCGGGTAGGTTCGCTTGTCTGGGTCTGTCTGGTACTTTTCGCCCGCCTGTGCACTGATGGGGGCCGCCAGCAACCGACGGTAGCGCGCTTGGGCTTCGTCCAGGCGCTGCACGAACAAAGCATAGGACCGATCGAAGAACGCCGCGGAACCGGCTTGGATTTGGTCGTCCAACTGCAAGCGGTCTGTGCGCAATGATTCTACGTCCTTTTGCGTGAAAAAACGCTTGTCGCCGTCCAATGTTTCTAAAAAGGCGTCAAAAGCAGACTCGCTCAGTTTGTCGTCTATGGGCTTGGGTTGGTAGTGCGCCTGACTGAGGGCGTCTGCCACCAACTTCAGTACCGCCGCATCGCGCGTGGGGTTGTTGGTTGCTGTTTGAAACGCAGCTACGGATAGGCCCACAAGGAGCAAAACAGGCAGGGTATACTTTAGATTTTTTGGCATAAAGGGTCGCAAGAGAACATTTCGCATACAGGATTGTATCTAAAACCGTGCCTTGGCACGAATCTTGACAAAAGTGAGGCAAGGTATGAAATACGCTCTTTTCTTAGCGACGTTCTTGGGCTGGATGGCCGGAGTTCAAGCACAAAATTCTCCAGGCTCCGGACTGGCGACGCTCAGTGGAACCGTGAAGGACGCCAGCAACGGCGAATCGTTGGTCAGTGTCGCCGTTGCGGTAGAAAGTGGGGGGCGGAAATCGTCGGTACTCACCAACACCTACGGCTATTTTTCCGTTACCGTTCCGGCCGGAACGGCCAAGGTTACCCTGAGCAGTTTGGGGTACGAGAAACAGGTGACGCAAGTGGTGCTGACCAAAAGCACCAACCAAGTGTTTAAGTTGAAGCCCTCCGTTGTGGGCTTGGACGAGGTGACTGTGGGCGTGGAACGAGGAGTCAATACGTTGAAAACCACAGAAATATCCGTAGCCCAGATCAGCGCCAAAGAAGTCAAAAAGCTGCCCCAACTTTTGGGAGAAGCCGATGTATTGCGCGCCATTCGCTTGTTGCCCGGTGTTTCATCTGTGGGCGAAGGAGCCAACGGATTCAACGTGCGCGGGGGCAACTCGGACCAAAACCTGATTTTGCTGGACGAAGCACCGGTGTTCAATTCGTCCCACTTGTTTGGCTTTTTCTCCATTTTCAACGCAGACGCCGTGCGCGACGCCAAACTGTACAAGGGCGGCATGCCGGCCAGCTACGGCGGGCGTTTGAGCAGTGTCTTGGACGTGCGCCAACGGGACGGCAACAACCAGCGATGGGCTGCCAACGGTGGGGTTGGCCTGCTTTCCAGCCGTTTGTTGGTGGAAGGGCCGCTGGTGAAAGACAAGGCGAGTGTCGTTTTGGCAGGTCGACGTTCCTATTTTGACGTGTTTCTGCCGCTCTTCAACACGCCGGAACTGGACCAAACCATTTTGTACTTCTACGACTTCAACGGGAAGATCAACGCTCAATTGA
>CANHXZ010000083.1 GCA_947464785.1 Flavobacteriales bacterium
CACTCTTCCGATCTGGTAATCTTCAAGGTGAATACGGAATGTCTACCAAAACCAAATTGCCGTTATGAGGGAATCACGCGGTTGGTTTGGGAAGGTGGATGGAATTACGGTGCTGCTTTATGCTGCCTTGGTTCTGTTTGGATGGTTGAACATTTATGCTGCCGTCTTCAACGAGGAGTTTGGCAATATTTGGGATACCAGTCAGGAATACGGCAAGCAATTGCTCTTTATTGGAGCGGGACTGGCGCTCATATTGGTTGTATTGCTGTCCGACGCCCGCTTGTACGAACTTTTATCCATTCCCATCTATTTAGTCACTTTGGCCTTGCTGGCCTTGGTGTTGGTGGCGGGCAAGGAGGTTGGCGGCAATAAAAGTTGGTTGGTTCTGGGAGGATTCACCCTGCAGCCCTCCGAATTGGCCAAATTTGGAACCGCAATGGTGCTCAGCAGGTATTTAGCTTTTAAAAATGTGGATGTGGCGCAATGGCGTTACCGCTGGATGCCGCTGCTCCTTTTGGCCTTGCCCATCGTCTTGATCTTGGCACAGCCAGACACCGGTTCTGCCTTGGTTTTTTTCTCCTTCGCACTGGTTCTCTACCGGGCCGGTCTTCCTTTGTACTATCTATTGTTGGGTTTATGGGCCATTGTTTTGGTCGTAGTGACCTTGCTGTTTGAAGCGTTCTATGTGAGTATTGGCCTGACGGTACTGGCCATATCCGTTATACTGGTGTTGAGACGACAACGGAAAATTGCGCTGCCGGTTATTGTGGGACTTGGATTGAGCTTGGCACTCACCTTGGGAACCGACTTCTTCTTCAACCAAATACTGCAACCACACCAACAGATGCGCGTTAATTTGTTGTTGGGCAAGGTAGAGGACAACCGCGCGGCCGGTTACCAAACCGCGCAATCCCTAATTGCCATCGGTTCCGGTGGTTTCAGCGGTAAAGGATTCCTTCAGGGAACGCAAACCAAATTCAACTTTGTACCTGCACAATCCACCGACTACATTTTTTGCACCGTCGGTGAAGAATGGGGTTTTTTAGGGTCTGTTGCCGTTTTACTGGCCTTCCTGGGACTTCTTTACCGACTGGTCTTCTTAGCCGAACGTCAAAAAAGTCCGTTTGCCCGCTACTACGGGTACAGCGTGGTGTCCATTCTGTTCTTTCACTTGGTCGTGAACATTGGAATGACCTTGGGCATCATGCCCGTTATTGGCATTCCACTTCCCTTTTTCAGCTACGGAGGTTCTTCCCTCTGGGGCTTTACCCTGCTCTTGTTTGTCTTCATAAAGCTGGACGCCCAGCGTTGGCAGGAGCTTTGAACGGTCGACGGTCTTCCGTCACCACATTAAAAAGGCGACCCGTTTGGGTCGCCTTTTTTTACAGACAATCGTTAAACCTACGAAGAACTAGAACACTTGACCACGACGGTCGTTGATGTCTGCCTTTTTGATCAGCGCTTGGAACAAACCACCCGCAGCCCGGCTGCGAACATTCATGGTTGCATTTGCCACGTCCACCGTGTAGACTCCTTTGTCTGCAGCAGGCTGAACCGACTGCACCACGTAGGCATACACCCCGTTGTAACCGCGGAACGCATTGCTCTTGTCGCCTTTTTTGCTACCCACCAATCGTCCTACCAGTTCAGGTTCTTGACCGGAAATCATCAAGAATGGGCTGGCCATGCTGACGGTGGCGGGACTGTACGTTCCCTTCAAGGCGGTGGCGGCGTTCGCCAAGCCTTTGGGCATTTCCTTCTCCAAACGCTCCATCAACAAGCGCGCTTTAGCACGTTGCAGGACCATCGGACGAATGCGCTCCTTCACAACCTCCAAAGAACGGTAGCCTTTCGGAGCAACTTGCGTCAAGATTGCCACCACATAACCGCGTGACTCATTGTTAATCACCTGAACGTCACCCAACTCACGGTCCTCGTTAAACGCCCAACGAACCACCTCACGTGCCTGACCCAAGCCGGGAACGTTCTCGTCCGTTGCGCCCAATTCTTCAGCCGGACGAAGTGCAACCTTCTCCGTTTCTGCCATTGCCTGCCATCCTTCCTTCAGCTCACGAGCCTTGTTGGAGAATTTTGTGGCAGCTGCATAAACTGCTGCTTCTGTTTCAGATGAAGGCAAAATACTGCGAACCACCATACCCAACTGAATCGCTGGAGAACCGCCCTTCTGGCCGGTAACCTGAACCACGTGGAAACCAAACTCCGTGGCTACCACACCCAAAGTTCCGGTAGACTTACGGAAACAGAAATCTTCAAACGCTTTGGTCATGTTGTTCGCACCAAACCAATCCAAATCACCGCCCTTGGCCTTGGCCACGGCATCGCCTGAATACTGAGCGTTCAGCGCGTCAAACGATCCTGGATTTGACTTGATGACGGCCAACAAGCTATCTGCCAATTTCTGTGCTTGCTGGTAGGAACGGGTAGCCTCCGAACGCTGGGCACCTGCAAAACCAATGAGAATGTGGCGAGCGCGAGCAGAATCCGGAATATTGCGGCGATCCAAAACCTTGATGAGCTGCGCTGCACCCTGTTGGTAAACCGGGCCGGCCATGTACCCAACGGGGCGTCCTTTCACCAAGGTATCCAAACCGTTGAACAATTCTGCTTCCTTGATGTATTGATCCTGAAAAGGCACCTCTGAGTTGCGTGCGATGAAATCGCTGTCGTTGGACGATGAGCGGTACTCAGCCGCCAAGGCCGTCATGGCGTCTTTTACTTTGGCCGCATCGCTTTCGGACGGAACCAACTCAAAGTTGGCAAACAAAACGTTCCGCAATTCTTTTTCCGTGCGGTACATTTCCTTAGTCTCTTCGTAGTACTCCTCAAAATCTTCATCCGTTGGGGTCACTTCCGAATCAGGAATTGAACTGTAGGGAATGTACGCCAACTCAGCTTGTGCCGTGGCCGCGTTGCGCAAATACTCGTGGCGAACCAAACCTTCCGGCATGCGCATGCCCTTGCTGAATGCAACGTTGAACTTTTGCTGCAACGTTTGGTCGCGGATGTCGTTTTCAAATTGAATCCAGTTCAACCATTGACTCCGTGCCTCTTCGGAAGCTCCACGGTTGTCGCGAAGATTGGAAATGGCCGAAAGAAATAGACTTTTATTGAATTGACCGGTGTTGGGATCCACAAAACCCGCCATGCCGGTGATGTTTGGGTTGGTGGTGATGGCCTCCATCAATTCCGTTTGAGATACCTGAATTCCCAACTCGTCGTAAACCGGAGTCATCAGGGCTTCGTTCAAATGCTTGTTCCAAAGCATCTCAGACAATTGCAAGGCAGACATTTGCGCATACTGGGGATTTCCCTGGCGCAACTCCTCCATTTCAGCATTGAACTCTTGGATTTTGACTTCTTTGCCGTTGATGGTTCCAACGGAATCGTCGACGAACAAAACACCTCCGGAGGACAACAAGTCCGTCAATACAAAAGCCAGTAACGACAAGCCAATCAAAACGATGACGAGTCCGGAACGGCGGCGGATATCTTCAAAAATTGCCATAATCTAGGATGCTACAAAGGAAAAATTAAGGGTGCAAATATAAGGGTTTAACCCTTCAATCGGATTTCTTCCACGCGATTCGATCGAACAGATGCCGCAATTAAATTCAGCTCGTCAACGCGCAAGGATTCGCCCACGGCAGGAAGGTGCCCCAACCCGTGAACCAACAACCCTCCGAGCGTATTGTAGGCATCGGACTCTGGGAGGTCCAATTTGTACGCATCGTTGAGGTAGGATACTTCCAGACGGGCTGAAAACAACCACTCGCGTTCGCCCAATATGCGTTCGGTGGTCTCCTCCGTGTCGTGTTCGTCTTCAATTTCGCCAAACAACTCTTCGGTCAAATCTTCCAACGTGACCATGCCCACCAGCGTGCCAAATTCATCCACCACCAAGGCTAGGGACCGTCGGGAAGCAACCAATTGACGAAAAGCCTCGTGCGCCAGAAGGGTTTCCGGTAAAAAAGCCACAGGGGTCAAGGCGGAAACCAGCGACTTTGGTCTCTGAAAAAGGGCGTGGGCGTGGACGTAGGCGAATGCGTCGTCCACAGAATCGCGGTAAACAACCAATTTGCTGTATCCAGTGGCGACGAATCGCTCGCGCAAGAGTTCCAAATTTGTGCCTACCGGAACGGCTTCAATGGCATTTCTGGGCACCATGCAGGCCTTTAAGCGAACTTCCGCAAACTCCAATGCGTTGCGAAAAAGCTCCACTTCCGGTTCCACGGGGCCGTCTGCGTCTGCCAGGTGCTCGCCCACCAAATGATCCAGATCCGCTCGTCCAAAAACACCCGGACCGCGGGTATCTGCACTTTTTCCGGTCCACCGAGCCACCCACTGGCTGAGTAACGTAAAAAACAGGACGGCTGGGGAAAGGGCCACCACCACGGCGGCAAGCAATCCGGAAAATGCCCGCAAAGACTCGTTGGCGCGCTCCCGAAAAAATGCTTTAGGCATGTATTCTGCAACCACCAATACGACGGCCGTTGACAACAAGGTTTGAACCGCAACCACGGCAAACGGAGAACCCAAAATCGCAAGCGGTTCGTTGAGTAGGCGCGCCGTTGAATTGCCCACCAGTACCAATGCTACGGTATTGCCCAAAAGCATGGTCGCAATGAACGAGGTGGAGCGCCTGTAGAACCAAGGCAAGATGCGCCCGGCCAGGCTGCCCTTCTTGGCCTCTATCTCCACCTGCAATCGATTGGCGGAGAGAAAGGCGATCTCCATTCCGGAGAAAAAAGCGGAGGCCGCTAGTGCCGCCAACAAGAGTACTACTGCGGTCATTCGGCTGCGTTGTTCCCGTGCCGACTTTCAAACTTCTGGCGTTGCTTGCGTCGGACCACAAACATGACCACAGCCCCCACGGCAAACAAGGCAAACAAACCAGACTGGGAACGGTCTGTGGACCAATTGGCAGCCACTTCCCAAACCGATACCACGGCAATAAACACCCATGCCCACTCCACGACGCGCATGGTTTTCCCCATCAATTCTGGTTTCATTCGATCACTTGTTGTTGGAGTCCATTTGACCCGCTGCGTTGAATAAGGTGTACGTCTCGAGCCGGTCGTCTGCTTCAAATCCCGTTCCGGTAAGAATTTGACTTGAAGCCGTTAACCGAACGGCGCGTTCTCCAAAAATACGACCCGTTTGGGCATCCCACACGATGGATTCTGTTTCCAATCGATTGCCGTCCTGATTCTGTACCACCACGCGCCCGTCTGCCAGCCAAACTTGTTGCCCTGGGCGCTGAACCACTTGCTCTGCTTTCATCCAAGCGCCACGTTTTCCGGGGGTCTTTTTCATCTGCACCACCACATCGTAGTACCGAACGTACGGCACTTCAGCTTTAGTGAACTGCTCCATTCGCTTTGCGCGCACCGTAAACTGTTGGCGACCTCCTTGGGAAACCGCCGCACGGAATCCGCGCTGTTCCACTACGGCTCCATCAAAAGATTGCGCCAGTGCTTCAACGGCCTTTTGGTCGTTGGAACAGCCCCAAAACAGGAACAGCATGCCGGCAAGGCATGCTGTTCGCACCGTGGAAATCCCGGCTTTTTTCAAACTCAATAAAAACGAACCGTGATGGTTTCGTTGATCCAGCAACCGATGGTGTAGCGGTCGCCGTCTTTCTTGCTGAACTGGAAGGCAATGCTCTTGTCTGGAATGCCTTTCTTGAAGTTTGCAATCAACGCATCCGCTTGCTTGGTCAACCCAGCATCCACGGACTTGGCTTTGCTGGCGTAGTCAATGGCGGCCCAGTACACGGCGTTCTTTTCAAAAACGTTCTCGCCGCAAGTTCCTGCCGCGCTGGCGTACAAACCGGCTACGATCAAGTACGGACGACCGTCCTCCTTGTTCAAACTGGCTGCCTTGAGGGCGCTTTGCTTCGCAGAGGCCAACTGACCCAATTTCTGCTGGATGCTGGCCAGTCGCATGTAATCCGCGGATTTTTTGCGCGGATCCACCTCCAAAGTAATGGCGTCGGTGAAGAACTTGGTAGCCTCAGACCATTTTTCATTGACCACCGCCAATCGACCCATGGAGCGGGCTGCTTGGGCGTCGGGGTCCATGGCGTAGAGCGCTTCTGCAGACTTGAAGTAAACCGGATTGTCGGTGCAGTCTACAGTATTGCCGGACTCATCCAAACGTTCCTTGGCCAACATTTTGTTTGCGCGCTTCAACCAGACTTCGTTCGTCTTGTTGGCTTCAAAAGCCTCTAGGTTGTAAATGACCTTCAAGCGATCGCAGCTCAAAACGGGCGCGATGGACTTTTCGATGTTGCCGGCTACTTTATCGTAGCCTTCCAACAACTTTTCGTTGCGCGCCAATTCTTTTTCGCCTTTGACGTCCAAGGTCCCGGAATCGCGTGCAACGCTCAAGTCCGTAACGGACTTGTTGAGTCGGTCCGTGTGGAACTCCAAGGTTTCGTTGACCTGGTTGTACACTTCAAACAACTGCGTCACGTCGATGGTCTTGTCTTTGACCAAGCGAATCGATGCCAAAAAATACCCGTTCAAATGCTGAGGTGTGAGGTCCGTAGCACCCTTGGACATTGCTTGCTGGAAAAGATCGTACGCGGTCTTAGGATCTTCCGGAAAGAACTGAATGTAGTCGTACGCTTTGGAACCCAAAACAAAGGCCTCTTTGCCGGGAAAGTATTTGTTGCGCAAATCGTACACCTCCATCAATTGATTGATGAGGGCTTTCTTTTGGTTCTCGTCCGTAGTGACCTTGATCTTTTCGCGAACACGGGTTGGACCGAAGATGAAGATGTTCCCCTTCACTTGCGGGCAGTTCTTGTACACGTAGGACCAAGCATCGTAG
>CANHXZ010000084.1 GCA_947464785.1 Flavobacteriales bacterium
TGTGGGGCGCCGTGAAGATCGCCTTCTGTTCGTCCGGAGTCATATCGGACCAATCCTTTTCAGGAACCACTGCCAAACCGTTCTTGAGGGAGAATCCTTTTTCGCTCACGTCGCAGGCCCATGCCACGGTGTAACCCTTCGTCAACGCGCCATTCAGCACGGACATCAGGTCTTCTAACGGCACGTTGTGCGAGGTTCCCCACGTCCAGTTGTCCGGAACCTCAATGGCGTGCTGGGTGTAAAAAGGAACGTGCGAAAAAGAGCAAATTTGAACGTAGTCCGACGGTTTAACGCCCACTACTTGGTCCGCAAACGTGCGCGGGGTGTAGCTTTTGCCTTGGTAGGTAAAGGTGGTGGGTTCGGCGCCCAAATAGGCATCCAACACGCCGGTAAAGCCTTTTTTCCAAACGGGGGTTAGGGTGCCGTTTTTATTCTCCTTGACGACATCCACAATTCCTTTCAGGGAAGCTTCCAATTCGTCGTGTTCGTTTACTTCTGTGCCGTAATTCAGCCCGGTGTAGGCTTCTTCTGGAACGGCACCGTACTTCTGGATTACGTAGAGGATGTCCGGCAAGGCACCGCCTTGCGCAAAATTGAGCGATCCGTGCACGCGAACGTACTTCTCTGCCTTGTCTTGGTACACCTTGCGAACAATGTACATTTCGGACAAATCAACCGGCTTCTTGCCCATTCGGATCATTTCCGATTCCAAGAAGGCGGAGGTGGAGTAGCTCCAGCACGTGCCGCTGCTTCCCTGATTCTCAACGGGCGTGGCGTCCAACTGAACGATGGGGGTGAATTGGTAGCCTGCGCCAGCGGTTCCGTTGCCGGAAACCTGCTTGACCAAGTTGTCTTGTGCGCTTGCGCTCCAGGTGAATGCAAAAACCAGAGCGAGTGTAACTGATTTGAATTGATTCATTTGAATTAGCTTATTTAAAGTAAGAATTTACGGGAGCGTCCTTGGTCCCTTCGGCGTAGTTGTAAAAGCCTTGGCCGCTTTTAACGCCCAGCAAACCGGCTTGAACCATGTTTACCAGCAAGGGGTTGGGTGCGTATTTGGGTTGGCCCAGTCCGGAATGAAGTACACGAAGAATGCTCAAACATACGTCCAATCCAATGAAATCAGCCAACTGCAAGGGGCCCATGGGGTGCGCCATGCCCAATTTCATGATGCCGTCGATTTCCGCAACGCCGGCTACGCCCGTGTACAAAGACTCAATAGCTTCATTGATCATGGGCATCAAGATGCGGTTGGCCACAAAACCGGGGTAGTCGTTGCAGGAAATGGCGATTTTCCCGAGTGATTCACTCATCCGAATCACTGCGTCCGTGGTGGCGTCGCTGGTTTTGAAACCGCGAATGATTTCCACCAATTTCATGACGGGAACGGGGTTCATGAAGTGCATGCCAATAACCTGCTCCGGGCGCTGGGTGGCTGCCGCAATGCGGGTTATGGAGATGGAAGAGGTGTTGGAGGCCAAGATGCAATGTGCCGGAGCCAATCGATCCAGATCCTCAAAAATTTTCAATTTGATGGCCTCGTTTTCCGTGGCGGCTTCTACCACGAGATCGGCCTGGGCCACCGCCGCCTCCAAGGAGGTTCCGGTTTGGATTCGTGCCAAGGCAGCATCTTTATCTTCCGCACTCAGGGTACCCTTGGCAACTTGACGATCCAGATTTTTCTCAATGGTGGCAACGGCACGGGTCAAGGCCGCTTCCGAAACATCAAACAACGCTACTTGGTAGCCGCTTTGGGCAAAAACGTGCGCAATACCATTTCCCATGGTTCCTGCACCCAATACTGCTGCATTTTTCATGCGCCGAAGATACGGCATGTGCGTTAAAAAGGGTAGGGAAGAGCGGCCGCCAAAAACAAACGCTGGTCCTTACTTCCCGCGTCCTTGCAACACAATCAAAACGGTGTATACCAGCACTTTTAGATCCGCAAACAGCGTGGCATTCTCCAAGTACACCAAATCGTACTCCATCCGTTCCAACATTTCCTCCAGGTTGGAAGCATAGCCGTAGCGGACCATTCCCCACGAGGTGATGCCGGGTCTGATTTTGTGCAATTGCGCGTAGTGGGGGGCACGTTCCAACAATTGCTGCGCGTAGTAGGGGCGCTCCGGGCGGGGACCCACCAGGCTCATGTCCCCGCGCAAAACGTTCCAAAATTGAGGCAATTCGTCCAATCGGTATTTGCGCATGATGCGCCCCCACGGGGTAATGCGCGGATCGCTGTCCGAACTCAACTGTGGGCCGTTAGCTTCAGCATCCACCCGCATGGAGCGGAATTTTACAATCAAAAAGGTTTTGCCGTTGCGCCCTACCCGTTCCTGGTAGTAGAAGATGGGGCCGGGGCCGGATTGCTTGACGCGCCAAGCCGTAAAAACCAAAAACGGGGACAGTACGGCAAGCGCGGTACCGGATACCAACAGATCCACCATTCGCTTGACCGCTTCTTGCCATGCCGGAATGGGGTTGCGCTGGATGTCCACCAAGGGAACCCCGTGCGCGTCCAGTTTAACTTGACCCGTGAGGATGGACAAGGTGTCTGGAACCCATTGAATGCGCACGTTTAGCGATTCAATTTGCACCAATAATTTCTCCAGCAAGTGGTGTTCCGTTGCGTCCAGCGCAATCATGACCTCTTCAATGCCGTAGCGCTCCACCACGGAGCGCGCGTCGTTCCAGGAACCCAAAAGGGGAAGGTCCAGTTGGGGGTCCGACGGATCCGCAGGAAGCGACCCGGTCAACCAGCCCGAGAACGCATTACCCGTGGGACGTTGCGCCAGTCGGTACCGATCCAAAACAGGCTTCAACCGTTTGGGAGAGCCAATGAGCAGGGTGGGGAAACGAAGTTTACCGCTTTTGATTTGCGCATAGGTGGCCGTCGCCAATGCATACCGACCCAAAGCCGTAGCGGACAGAAACACGCCCAGGTATACCCCAAAACTCCAGTAGTAGTGGCGGTAGTCCTTGACGTCGTCGTCCAAAATCAGAGCGGCAAAAAGCGGGAGCGAGGCCAGAATTCCCACCTGAAAGGTGTGCACCAAATCGGCCAAACGGGACCGGCGAAGGACCTCGCGGTGGATGCCGGAGAGTCTGTGGATGAAGGCCCAGTAGAGCACGGTGGCCAGTAAGCCTTCAAAAAAAGTACTTTCCCATTCCAGTTGCGGAATCCCAAAGCGCAACGGTTCCAAAACGGCTTTCCGGTAGCCGTACAAGGCAGTGTAGGCTAAGGCCGCGGCAACGGCATCGCTCCATCGGTAGTACAACCGCAAGCGAAATGCACGGCGGTGCAGCCCCTCGCTTTGTGGGCTCATGGACGGTAGACCAATTTGATGTTGTCCAAAAAGATGGAATCCGTTTTTCCGTTCGCCACGGACTTTTTGCTGCCGATGAACAATTTGAAGGACTCAGCGTCTGGCGTTCCGCTGATTTCCGTCATCAAGTTGATGTAGATTTTGTTCCATTCGTTTTTGGGAAGAACCGTCGCCGTTGGTTTTTGCTCTATTCCGCTGGGTCGGTAGGCGTAAACGCCCACCGTGAAGGGTACGGTGGTTTTGTAGTTGAGCTCCACGTAGACGTTCTTACCCCCTTTGGGCAATTCAAAGGCGTCGGCAGACCAAACCTCAAACCAGGCTCCGTCGGGACCCAGTCGAACCCATCCGCTGGCGGAATTGTTCTCGTTGGAAGGGGCCGGGAAGATCAAATCCGGACGAAACGTGCGCACCCAAAAGGTGTCGGACGTGGCAACCGGTTCAAATCCGAATCCAGCACCCTCAAAATCTTCCAAAACAGAAACGGTAACGCCTTCGTCGTATTGGGTCCAAACCACGCTGTCCCCCGGGCTTTTCAAGACGGTTTCTTGACCCGGCTTGAAATTGGCGCCCACGGATACCTCCTGGTAAAAGTCGTACTGGGATCGGAATGCAGCCATACCGTTCGTATTAACGCCGGGATAGAGCTTTATCGTATGGAAGCCCTCGTCCAAAAGCACCGGAAAGGAGCACGGCAACGAAAAAGCTCCTGCAAAGGTGCCGTTGGGCAACTGAACCCAAACGGTGGAAATTTTGCTGCTGCGGGAACCGTTCAGCGAAGATTCCACGGGGTCCAGGGCCATTCCGTTGATGCGCACGTAGGCAGGCTCCACGGCAACTTCTGGAGCACATCCCGCACCGATTGATAAAAGTGCTGCAACAGCGCTGAGGCGCGTTAAAAAAGGAAAATTATTCGGCATGCACCGCAAAGGTAAGGCACCTGCGGCGCTAAATTTGGGGTTGTGAAACTGGCTGCGCATCCCCTTGATTTTCCACGGCACCTTGGCTTGCGCAAGCAGTTGATGGACATACTGCGCGAAAAGGGCATTGGGTCGGAAGAAGTGTTGGACGCACTCATGCAGGTACCTCGGCACGTTTTTTTGGAATCCAGCTTTGAAGCATTTGCCTACAAAGACGCGGCATTTCCCATTCGTGCGGCACAGACCATCAGCCAACCGTATACGGTTGCCGTGCAAACACAGGCTTTGGAACTCCCGCCGGGAGCCAAGGTTTTGGAAATAGGCACCGGTTCGGGCTACCAAGCAGCGGTTTTGGCGGCCATGGGGTTTCGCGTGTACAGCATCGAACGCCAAAAAGAGTTGTTTGACTTTTCCAAACGCGTCCTTGCTGAATTGCGGGCCACGGTGGTGCAACGCTTTGGCGATGGCTACAAGGGCATGCCGGCATTCGCTCCGTTCGACGGCATCTTGGTAACGGCCGCGGCTCCGGACGTGCCCAACGCCTTGTTGGCGCAGTTGGCCGTGGGCGGAAAACTCATCCTGCCGGTGGGGCCTGAAGGTGAAGATCAGCGCATGTGGCGCATCACCCGATTGGGCGACAAATCATTCGAACGAGAGGATTTGGGGGCATTTCGGTTCGTTCCCATGCTGGGAAACGTAGCCACCGGTCAGGATTCCGTGTGAGCGCGTTTGGTCTCGCGGTCCGCATCTTTTTCTTTCAAGCTGGCTCTTTTGTCGTGCAACTTTTTGCCGCGGGCCAAGGCAATGTCCAATTTAGCCAAGCCTTTGTCCGAGAGGTGCAGAAGCAGTGGGACCACGGTAATGCCCTTGTCCTTCAATGCACGGTCTATTTTTTTGAGCTCGTTCTTTTTGAGGAGCAATTTCCGATCCCGGGTTTCCAAGTGGTTGGCGTGGGTGCCCAACCGCCACGGGGAAATGTGCAGGTGCTTCACCCACAGCTCGCCGTTCACAATCAGGCAGTAAGCATCCACCAAACCGGCGGCCCCCTCGCGGATGGACTTGATTTCGGAACCCATCAAGACCATCCCTGCCGTGAAGGAGTCGATCAATTCGTATTCAAATCGAGCACGACGGTTTTCAATTCGGATTGTTTTTTGGGCTGGTTTCGCCATGGCGCAAATTTCGCCCGTATTTTTGGAACATGAACGCGTACCGCAGCTTTATTCGACCGCTTTTGTTTTGCTTGCCTCCGGAAACCGCCCATCGCTGGACCATGGCTGCGCTGCGCATTTTCAGCATCCTCCCCTTTGGGCCGTCAGTGGTGAAGTTGTTCTCAGGCAAAGCTCCTCATTCAGAGCCTGTTGTGGTGTCTGGATTGACGTTTCCCAACCCGGTGGGCTTGGCGGCAGGGCTGGACAAAGACGCAGAATCGGTAGCAGCCTTGGGGGCCTTGGGTTTTGGATTTGTGGAAGTTGGAACCTTGACGCCCAAACCCCAACCGGGCAATCCGCAGCCGCGTTTGTTCCGCCTCCCAAAAGATCGAGGTCTGATCAACCGCATGGGATTCAACAACCACGGGGTTGTGGCAGCGGCCCAACGATTGAAAAACCGCCCGGCTGGTTTGGTGGTAGGCGGAAACATTGGCAAGAACAAGGACACCCCCAACGAGCTTGCCGCGCAGGATTACGTATTGTCCCTGCGTGCGCTGCATCCGGTGGTCGATTTTTTCACGGTGAACATCAGTTCGCCCAACACGCCCGGTTTGCGCGCACTGCAATCTTTGGAGCCGCTCCGGAATCTTTTGAGCGAGGTCCTGCAGGAGCGGGATCGGCACCAGCCCCGTCGTCCGGTTTGGGTAAAACTGGCACCGGACCTGACGAACGAAGAATTGGTGGAAACGGCTCAGTTGATTGTTTCCGCCGGAGCTGACGGCATCATCGCCACCAACACCACCTTGTCCCGTTCGGGGTTGGGAACGGATCCTAAAAAAGTTGAACAAATGGGGGCCGGTGGTTTGAGCGGAGCCCCAGTTCGCCAGCGATCCACAGACGTTATCCGTGTTCTACGCGGTGCAGTGGGGCCGGACTTCCCGCTTATTGCCGTGGGAGGCGTGCTGTCCGGAAAGGACGCGCGGGAAAAGAAAGAAGCCGGCGCCACGTTGGTTCAGGTATACACGGGATTGATCTACGAAGGACCCCAGTTGGTTCACGACTGCATTCGGGCATGGAACGACTGACCTGGGTAGAATGCCCGCGGGACGCCATGCAGGGCTGGCACAGACTCTTCTCAACGGAAGAGAAAGTAGCCTATTTGCAGGAGTTGGCGCACGTTGGGTTCGACGTTTTGGACGCGGGCAGTTTTGTGTCGCCGCGGGCGGTGCCCCAAATGGCCGATACGGCCGCCGTACTGGACCAAATAGTTTGGCCAGACCGCAAGCCGGAAGTATTGGTTATTGTGGGCAATCCGATGGGGTGGGAGCGCGCTTTGCAGCATCCCGCCGTGGACACCGTGGGCTATCCGTATTCCCTTTCCGAAGCTTTTCAGCAGCGAAACACCCAGCGTTCGCGGCAA
>CANHXZ010000085.1 GCA_947464785.1 Flavobacteriales bacterium
AGTTTGGACGCCCTGATGCGGTTTTATCCGCTGTACGCCGCACAATTTGAATCGCACGCCGAGCCCTTTGAGTCCTATGCCCAGTGGGGAGCCGGGCTTTTGAAAGACCTGAACGACATCGACCGGCAAGGGGCCGATCCCGCACTGGTTTGGCGCGCTACCGCCGAATGGGAGGCCCTGGAGCAATGGGGGCGATCGGAAGAGGTTACGGGCGCCGGAAGGCGCCGCCGCTTGGCCCTGCTTCAGGCCTTGCCGCAGTTGCACGCCCAATGGCACGAGGCCTTGAAGGCGGACGGAACGGGCACCACCGGATTGATCATGCGCACGGCCTCGCCGGCGGACCGCGGACCGGACCCCGAGGCTTGGAACCGGTTGCGCTCCGAATGGGGCATTAACCGCTGGGTTTTTGCGGGATTCAACGCCCTAACGCCCTGCGAAGAGGCGCTGTTCCGGTGGGTTTTGGAACGCGGCGAAGCCGTGGTTCGGTTCGACGCCGATGCCCACTACCTCAACGACGAGTACCACGAGGCCGGCCTGTACTTGCGTCGGTTTCGGGACCGCTGGCCGGCGGCCGCAACAGCGGATTTGCACCACCCCACCAATGCTTTGCGCGAGCGGCCCAAACGCCTGGAAGTTCAAGGGGTTGCCGGTGCCGTTGGGCTGGCCAAAACGGCCGGCGCCTGGGTGCGCGATCGATTGGCCGAAGATCCCAACTTGGAACGAACCGCAGTGGTGCTGGCGGACGAATCCCTCCTGCTCCCCATGCTCCACGCGCTTCCGGAAGTAGATGCCAACGTGACCATGGGCCTGCCGCTGGCGTCCGTACCGCTGACGGCCTCTTTGGAGGCCTTGCTGGAGCTTCAAGAAACCGCGGCAGACGGAAGCATTGCCTTGCGGGCTGCCCGGGCTTTCTTGGACCACCCGGGTGCTCGCGTATGGCTGGGGCCGGACGCGCCGCAGGCTGCGCAACGGTTTCAACGCACCTCCGCACAAGCGCACCAAATGCGCTGGACCCCGCAACAACTGGAGCACCCGGAGGCCGTGGGACCTCTGCCGGGATTGGATTTACTCACCCCAACAGACCAAACGGTACCGTGGCTGGATCGCGCCGCCGACCGGCTGGAAGCCGGCAGCGGCGGCGCGTCCCTGCGGGATTGGGAACGAACGGCCGCCAACACCCTGGCGTCGGTTTTGCGCACCCTGGCCGAACGGTGCCGCGCGCACCAGTTAAACCCCAATTGGCGTGCCGTTCGCGCCCTGCTCCAGCCCTTTTTCCGCGAGGAGCCGCTCGATCTGTTGGGCGAGCCCTTGGCCGGCCTCCAAATCATGGGCCTGCTGGAAACGCGGCTGCTGGACTTTGATGCCGTATTGGTGGTGGGGGCCAACGAAGGCGTGCTTCCTCCCGCCCGGGGGGACTTGGGCTGGATCCCGTGGAGCGTGCGAACGGACCTGGGCCTGCCCCTTCCCAACGAACGCGAGGCCATCAATGCCTACCACTTTTACCGACTCCTCCAGCACCCCCAGCGCATCACCCTGCTCTACAGCACGGATTCCGACGCCACCGGCGGTGGCGAGCCCAGCCGGTACCTCCACCAGCTGCGCGTGGAATTGAAGCCCTACGCGGAGTACTGGGAAAGCGCCCTTCGCTACGTGCCGCTGACCCCGGAAAGCTTGGTGGCGCCCGCGGGCTGGAACCCTTCTGCGGAAGCCCTCGTTACGTTGCAAAGTCGGTTGGAAAACCCCAAAACCGCACTCTCGCCCAGTAAATTGTCCCAATTTTTGCGCGACCCCGAGGCGTTTTACCGCGAGTACCTGCTGCGCGCGCGTCCGGAAGACGAACCCAAGGAACGCATAGACGACGCCCTTTTTGGGAACATCGTGCACAAGGCCCACGAATTGCTCTACAAACCCCTTCTGGGCAACGACGACCCGCAGTTGTTGCGGCCGTCGAACGAACAATGGGACGTTCTGATGCAGGAAGCGCTTCAGGCCGAATACCCGGGCGGACAAGTGGCTACGGGCAAAAACGCTCTGGCGTACCGCGTGGGCAGTACGCTGCTGCGCGAATTGGCCAACGCAGATGCGGACCGCTTGGAAAAGCGCAAAGAAGCTGGGGAGGACTGGAGCTTGGTGGGGGTGGAAGACGAATTGACGGCCGTCCTACAAACCGATGCCGGCCCCGTCTGCTTCCGCGGTAAGGCGGACCGCATGGAGCGCACCGCGCAGGGTTTGGCCATTTTGGACCTCAAAACCGGTACGGTCAAAGCCGAGGATTTAAAATTCAAAACCTGGGACCACCTGCTCGTTCCGGACAAAGGCAGCAAGCCCCTCCAGTTGATGACCTACGCCTGGATGCACGCGCGCTCCACGGGCGACTCCCAGCCCGTACGGGTGGGGATTGTGCCGCTTCGCCAACCGCGATTGGAGCCGATGTGGCTGAATTTCAACGGACTGGAATCGTTTGGGCCCGATGCGTTGGACGCCTTTGAAAACGAGGTACTTCGGCCGTTGGTGGCGGCCCTTCGGGCAGAGATCCCGTGGTCAGACTTTCAGAAATCAGGAAAAACCGAGCGCTTGGCGGACGCGGAGTAGCGTGGCATCGGCCACGGCAGCGGCCTTACGGGCGCCGACCTCCAGGGCGGCGTCCAGGGTGGCGGGGTCCGCCATCAGGGCGTCAAAACGCAGGCGCTCTTCCGCAAAACGCTCCAACAACACGCCCAGCAATTCGGTTTTGGCGTGTCCGTAGCCCAAGCCGCCGGCGCGGTACCGCTGGGCCAAATCTGCCGTTTGCTCCGGTGTGGCCACCAAGCGGAACAGCTGGAACACGTTGCATTTTTCCGGATCCTTCGGCGCCTCCAACGGAGTGGCGTCCGTCACAATGCCCATGATCTGCTTTTTCAACTCCTTTTCCGGCAAAAACACGTCCACCACATTCTTGTAGGACTTGCTCATCTTTTGACCGTCCGTTCCGGGAATGGTCATGACCTGCTCGTCAATCCGCGCCTCCGGCACCACCAGCAATTCCAGGCCTGCGTGGCGGTTGATGGCCGACGCAATGTCTCGGGTAATTTCCAAATGCTGGCGCTGGTCCTTGCCCACCGGCACCAGGTCCGCGTCGTACAGTAAGATGTCCGCCGCCATGAGCACGGGGTAGTCGAACAGTCCGGCGTTGACGTCCGAGAGCTTGTCCGACTTGTCTTTGAAGCTGTGCGCATTCGCCAACATGGGGTACGGCGTGAAGCAGTTCAGATACCACGTCAGCTCCGTGCACTGCGGCACGTGGCTTTGGGCATAAAACACGGTCTTGTTTGTGTCCAGGCCGCAGGCCAACCAGGCCGCCGCTGTGGCGTACAGATTTTCCTTGCGAACCGCGGGATCCTTTACGGTGGTCAAAGAGTGCAAGTCCGCAATGAAGAGAAACGAATCGTTGGTGCCCTCGTTGGCCAATCTAATGGCGGGCAAAATGGCCCCCAGGAGGTTGCCCAAATGCTGGCGCCCGGAGCTCTGAATCCCCGTGAGAATCCGCATGGTCGTTGTTGGTTAAGCGTTGATGTGGATGAAACGCTCTACGTCTTTGGTGGTGCCAAAGACCACCATCAAATCGTTGGGCTCCACCACGGTTGTTTCTTCCGGAACGCCCAAAATATGGTGGTCTCCGTTCGTCTTCCGAAGCAGCGTGATCAAGCTCAGCTTGTATTTTTTGGTCAAACCAATGTCTTCCAAACTGCGGCCGACGGTGCTTTTGGGCGCCTCCACTTCCACAATTTCGTAGTTGTCTGGGAGTTGAACCGCCATGAGCATGCCCGGAGTGAGCAGTCGTTCCGCAACGTTTTTGCCTACTTCCTCTTCCGGCGACAGAATTTCTTCAACGCCCAATTTGGTGAGGATGCGGCGCTGTGTTTCGCCCTGCGCACGAGCCATCAAACGCTTGACGCCCAAAGACTGCAGCTGCACCACGGTGAGCATGGTGCACTCAAAATTCTGCCCAATGGAAACCACCACGGCGTCCATTTCCGCGATGTTCTGGGATTCCAGTGCCGGGCGGGAGGTGGCGTCCAAGGTGACTCCGTAGGTGACGAAGTCGCGAATGCTCTCCACCTTGTCTGGGTCGGAGTCGATGGCCAAGATTTCCGCGCCCTTTTCGGCGAGTTTCTTGGCGATGGCGGAGCCGAACTGACCCAACCCGATGACGGCAAATTTATCGGCCATGGTGCTAAAGTAGAGAAAGTGCTTGATTTAGATCTTCTTGGAGGTCGCGAACGTCCTCAATGCCCACGCTCAAACGCAGCAAACCGTCCGTTACGCCGACGGCTTCGCGCTGCTCCCTGGGAATGGAGGCGTGCGTCATGGTGGCGGGATGGCCCACCAAAGATTCCACACCGCCCAGGCTTTCCGCCAGGGTGAACACGCGCAAGGCAGACGCCACGCGGGAAGCCGTTGCGAGGTCGTTTCCGCGCACCACAAAGGAAATCATGCCGCCAAAACCGGGGTAGTAGACTTTTTCCACGGCGGGATGGTCCTGCAAAAAGCCCAGCAGGGCTTGCGCATTGGATTGGTGACGATCCATCCGCACGTGGAGGGTCTTGATGCCGCGCAGCACCAAAAAGCTGTCCATGGGGCCGCAAACGGCCCCAGAAGCGTTCTGGATGAAATACAGGCGCTCCGCCAAGGCGGGATCCTTCACCACCAACGCGCCCAAAACCACGTCCGAGTGTCCGCCCAAGTACTTGGTGGCGCTGTGCAGCACAATGTGCGCACCCAGTTCCAAAGGACGCTGGAAATAAGGAGTGGCAAAGGTATTGTCCACCACCAACAGCGCACCGCACTCCGCCGCAATGCGGGCCATGGACTCGATGTCGATGGTATTGAGCATGGGATTGGTGGGGGTTTCCACCCACAAAACCCGCGTGCGGTCCGTCACCATCGCCCGAACTGCGTCGGCATCCTGCATGGGAGAAAAGTGGAACTTCAATCCAAAACCGGCGTACACCTTGGTGAACAGTCGGTAGGTCCCTCCGTACAAATCCGAGGTGCTGATCACCTCATCGCCCGGCTGCAGCAACTTCAGTACCGCGTCCACGGCAGCCAAGCCGCTGCCAAAAGCCATGGCGTGCGTTCCGCCCTCAATGGAGGCCAGCGATCGCTCCAGAGCGTGCCGCGTGGGGTTCTGGGTGCGGCTGTACTCGTAGCCTTGGTGCACCCCAGGGGCAGACTGTGCGTACGTAGACGTTTGGTAAATGGGGGGCATAACGGCTCCCGTGCTGGGGTCCGGATGCTGTCCGCCGTGAATGGTTAACGTATTGAAACGGTGCGAATCCATAGAACAAAGGTAGGGGGTTAATGCGGGCCCTAAATCAGTAAACGTTGAGTACTTGCTCCTTAATTTTTTCCAAATCTTCTTTCATCCCCACCACCAGCTTTTGCAATTCAGCATGGTTGGCTTTGGACCCCAAGGTATTGATTTCCCGACCCATTTCCTGGGAGATGAACCCCAGTTTGCGGCCCTGGCCCTCGGCCAGCGTTTCGCGGAAGTAATTCAAGTGGGCCTGCAGCCGCACCTTCTCCTCGTTGATGTCCAACTTCTCCACGTAGTGCACCAGTTCCTGCTCGTAGCGGTCGTGGTTGTAGTCCATGCCTTCCAAGCCGCGCAGCAGGCGCTCCTTCACGGTTTGAATGCGTTCCGACTCGTACCTCGGCACCTCGTGCAGGGCGCGCTCAATGGCGTCTACCTGGGCCAAGAGATCATCCGCCAACGCCCGACCTTCGTCCAAACGATACTGCTGGAAAGCCGCCAAAGCCCCTTCCAGCGCTTCAGAAACCGCTATCCATTCCTCCTCCGTGCGGTCCTCCGCCACACTCCGGGTGGCGTCCGGCAGGCGCAAAGCCATGGCCAGGAGTTCCGCATCCGTGGGGGTTTCGTTGGGGCACAGGGCGCGCAACTGCGCGCAGTAGGCCTCAATCAGCGGAGCGTTCAACACCGGCGCCTTCGGCGCCTCCGCGCTGGTCTCCAGCTGCACGTGCACCTCCACCTTTCCGCGTTCGATGCATTCGCTCAAGTGCTTGCGGGTGGCAAATTCAAACTCGCGCAGGGAAGACGGCAACCGCAAATTCAGGTCCAGCTGCTTGCTGTTGACGGAACGTATCTCTGCCGCTGCCGTGGTGTTTCCCGCGGTGGCAGTGTGTCGGCCAAAGCCGGTCATGGATTTGATCATGGGACCAAAGGTAAATAGTCCGACGCGGGTACGGGCGTTTTACGCAGTCGATCCCACGCAAAGTCCTGAATCAAGTCCACCGGACGCACCGGAATCGGCGCTTCCAACAGGCCCAAACCCCAAGCCAGCCGGCCCACCAGTTCCTCTGCCGAGCGTCCGGAAGCCCGCCAATCCCGCAAGCTTACGGCGCCGTGCCGCTTGCTCAAGCGCTGACCGTCGGGGCCCATCCACAAGGGCGCGTGCAAATAATTGGGCGGCACGCAGTCCAGCGCGGCAAACAACTGCTCCTGCTGCGGGGTAGCGGATTCCAAATCGCTGCCGCGCACCACCTCCGTGATGCCTTGAGCGGCGTCGTCCACCACCACCGCCAAGGTGTAGGCCCACGCCCCGTCCGCCCGGCGCACCGGGAATCCGTCCGGTTGCGCGCGCACCGTGTACGGACCGTTCAACGGCAAGCCCAAGGGAGCACAGGTTCCCGGATAATGCGGCCCGACGTCTTCCGCCCCGTGCGGAGCGCGCACGGCGCCGTCCACGGCCGCTTGCAAATCTTTTCGGGTGCATCGGCA
>CANHXZ010000086.1 GCA_947464785.1 Flavobacteriales bacterium
AATCGGTGCCAAAATCGTTGACCGATGTTTTTGACACGGTAGTCGTCCCGTTTGGTTCGCCCAACCAAACCCAATTGGATTCGCTGGTTCAGAACGCACCGGCCAAAGCAGGAGGGAAGCGAATTGCGGCCGTTTGGTCCCAAACCGATGGGGTGTTGACCCAGGGAATTTCGTGGACCGATGCCCTCAGTGCTTTGGGAAACCCCGTCTTTTTCGCAGCCCTGCCCAAGGACTCGGTTCCTCGTTCGGGTTGGGAATTGGTTGAAATTCAATTTCCCTCGGAAGTACTGGTGGGCCAGACGTACACCGGTACGGCCGTTTGGGTGCATCGGGGATTGACCAATGCACGAACACCGTTTATCCTGCAATGGGGCGAAGAGTTAATCGAAAAGGGGGAGTTGCAGCCAGCATCGGGAAGAAAGGAATTGGTTGTCAACTTTAACTGGACTCCTAAATCAGTTGGTATTCGGCAACTTAAGTCATCCAAAGGCGGCCCTGGAAAAAGCGTACAGGTGCGAAAAGAGAAGCCAAAATTGGTTGTTTTTGGTGGACCGCTGCACCCGGACGCCGCCTATTTTGTCCATCAATTGGGTGCCCAACGAACGGTTGAGGTGTACTACCGCTCTGGATCGCCTGAAGCGAGCGATTTTGATGCTTCCATTTGGCTTTTGTCCGGCGGAAAACCGGTGGCCGGCGAGGAACAATTCAGCGGGAATGTTTTGGTCCTTCCGGCTGTGGGCAGTGGTTTGGTGCCGGCAGACGCACCGCCCGTTTGGCCCGGTGAATCCTACGGAATCCCTTCCTCCCAAGGTTGGATGCAGGTGCCAAAACTCAGGTCCATCTCCGGCGCTGGAGGAAAGTTGCGTTGGGAGGTTGGGTATGTAGGCTTTGCTGCTGCATCCCGTCAGGTGGACAGCATTCAGGCGCGTATTCCGTCGGCTTGGTTGGATCGTCTTTGGACCGTGAACGGAAAACAATCCTTGCTCATTCGTTTTCCAGATCCTGTTTGGTCTGGGGCGAAGTTGGATTTGGAAGCCGTATGGACCGGATGGACTCCGGCGCGTGGGGTGGCGTATCCACAGATTTCGCTTCAAATTGAGGACAAAGCCAATCAGAAGTACACCTTTCTTCCGGAAGGGGAGGCCCTCAAGACCCAACTCAATGCCCTTAACCCAGGATTGCATTCCTACCGAGCTACGGGCACTTTTGGTGGGGAGAAGAGGATCGCCCAAGGACAGTTTGAGGTCCTCACGCCGGTGTTGGAAAACGAACGACCTGCAGATTTTTCCCAAGTGCGTAAGAATACTTCTCGTTCGGGTGGTGCGTGGTGCTGGTTAAACGAAACGGACTCCGTAGCCGCCGCATTGAAAAGCGACTCTCGCTTTCAACCGGTATTGATGGAGCAAAAAAAATCCCGCCAATGGCGGGATTTCTGGTGGGCCTACCTAATTTTTGGTTTGTCCTTAGGACTGGAAGCCATTCTCCGAAAAAGGTATTTCGGGAGGGCTTAGTCGCTAAGGAAGCGCCTTATTTTAGATTTTTTACCAAATACGCACGCAGATCCTCAATGGAGGCGTTGCGCAATACAATTTTTCCTTTGGCATCGGTAACCACGTTCTGTGGAATGGCCCGGATGCTGAATAATTCTGCTGCCGCATTGTTCCAACCTTTAAGGTCGCTCATTTGCGGCCATGCCAATCCATCTTGTGCAATGGCCTCCACCCAGGCTTCTTTGTTTTCGTCAAAACTGACGCCCACAATTTCAAAGCCTTTGGCGTGGAATTCAGTGTACAAAGCCACCAAGTCCGGGTTCTGCGCGCGGCATGGACGGCACCAAGAAGCCCAAAAATCAACCAAGATTACCTTTCCGGCAACCGAGGAAAGCGCCAAAGGAGTACCCTCAGGAGTTGCTTGCGTCAATTCGGGTATTTTGTTTCCAATGGAAACGGCTTCCAACTTGGCTACGCGCTCCGTCAACTTCACCACTTCGTCAGCCTTGCTGTGTTCTCCGTCCACGCCCGCCAACACTTTTTTCAACGACTCCAGGTCCGCCTGATAGAGGTAGCGATTGGCTACAAAGGCGCCCAGGGCACCGTTGTTTTCCGCAAAGCGAATCATGTCCTTTTCGTTCTTCTCGTACATGCCGTTGAAGCGCTGCGTCAAGGCCTCAGCGGTAGTCATGTCGCCGGTTTGCATAGCACGTCCGTACTCGCCTTCCATCTGACGGGCTTGCGCCTGAAAATCGGTTTGGCTTTTGGTGAATGCGTACAAGGAATCGGCAAAGTCAGATCCGGAGAATTCTGGAGCGAAGGGCAGGATCGCTGCATCGCCCGTGATTTCCACGGATTCCTTCCAGCCAAACAACATCACCGGGGGTTGGATGCCGTCGATTTGGACAAAAAAGATCTTCGGAGCGTTCAATTCTGCTTGCAACGTAACCCGCCCGTCTTCCACCAAAGCGCTGTCTAGGGCTTTGACGTTGTCGTCCGTTACTTGAACAAATCGAGCCCAAACTTTTCCGGTATCGGTTGGATTCCAGTTGGTTAATTCCACCGAAACTTCCATTTGGGATTGGCAGCTGGTCAGGAACAAGGCACCGACCGCCGCAAGAGGGAGTAGAAAGCGTTTCATGAAACAAAGATACCGTCCTACCTTTGATTCATGAAGAAATTATTCTTGGGCGCTTTGGCCTTGCTTGGATCCGTGGTCCCGACGTGGGCCGGAGAAGGAATGTGGCTGCCGTTTTTACTGCAAGCGCGCGAATCGGAGTTGAAAAAAAGCGGTTTGCGGCTCACCGCACGCGATCTGTACGACGCCAACCAAGCCAGCCTTAAAGATGGTGTGGTTCACTTCGGTGGGTTTTGCACCGGGGAGGTGGTATCCCACCAAGGCTTGATTCTGACCAATCACCACTGCGGGTACGACGCCATTCAATCGCACTCGTCGGTGGAAAACGATTACCTCACCCACGGTTTTTGGGCGAAAAATCAAAAGGAAGAAAAGCCCAATCCGGGTCTTTTTGTGGATTTCATCAAGCGCATGGAAGACGTCTCGTCGGTGGTTCTCAAGAACGTGACGTTTCAAATGAGCGAGTCGGACCGCGATGCGGAAGTAGCAAAAGCCATTTCCACTCATTTGGCGGAACTCAAAAAATCAAATCCAGACTATCTCTACTCTATAAAGCCCATTTACTACGGTTTGCAGTACATTTTGATTGTTTCTCAACGTTATTCGGACGTTCGTTTGGTGGGAGCGCCTCCTAGCAGTATTGGAAAATTTGGGTCGGATACGGACAACTGGATGTGGCCTCGTCACACCGGCGATTTTTCTGTTTTCCGCGTTTATGCTTCGCCCAACGGAAGTCCGGCAGAATACGACGCCAAGAACGTTCCGTTGTACGTTCAGAATCCTTTGAAAGTGTCCCTGAACGGAGTTAAAGAAGGCGATTTTACGATGGTCTACGGCTTTCCGGGCCGCACGGAAGAGTACTTGCCCGCTTCTTGGGTTCAACACGCCGTTGAGGAATTGAATCCCGTCCGCATTGAGGTGCGCAAACGTTTGTTGGGAACCTGGGACAGCGCCATGCGCGTGGATCCAGCCATTAAGATCGCGTACGCCAGCAAGTATGCGTCGTCGGCCAATGCCTACAAAAAGTGGATTGGTGTGAATTTGGGAATGGAGCGCACCGACGGTTTAAAGAAGTTGGAAGAGCGTCAAAAAGCCAATGGAGCAGCACCGGATGAATTGAATGCAGCCCTAAACAATGCGGCACCCCTTTTGACCTCACGTGAGTTGTGGGTGGAAGTGGCCGGCCGGGGTTGGGAACTGGGGCAATTGGTGGCGCTGGCCAACAGCAAGGATTCACCGGAACAAATAAAACAAGCCGTCCGCGATTTTTACAAAGATTACAGCCCGGAATTGGACCGTCGGGCTTTGAAAAAAACAGCTCAGTATTGGTTTAACGAGGCATACCGGGTGAATCCGGCACTCGTTCTACCTCCCAAAAACGTTTGGGACGGATCCGTCGACCCCTTGTACACCGGGATTCTGTCGCAAAGAGATCAATCGCTTGCGTTGCTGGAGTCCAACTTCAACCAATGGTTGGTAGAAGCGAAGCAAGATCCTGCTTATCAGGTGTATACCCGTCTTTCGGAGTGGCAGAATAGTGCGCTGCTACCCGGCGTTCGCTCGTTTTCCAAGTCCACGGCAACGGCCTTGCGGATGCACACCAACGGTTTCTTGCAGGGGGCCAATGCGGCAAGAATGTACCCGGATGCAAATTCCACTTTGCGTCTGGCCTCCGGAAAGGTCCTTCCGTATGCGCCGTCGGACGGAATAGAGTTTGGATACCAAACCACGCTGGACGGGTATATGGCCAAGTACATTCCAGGCGACTATGAATTTGATGTAGACCCACGTGTGCGGGCGCTGCACGCAGACCGGAACTACGGCGCTTACGCGCTTCCCAACGGCCAATTGCCCGTGTGCTTTATTGCCAGCAACCACACCTCCGGCGGCAACAGCGGATCTCCGGCTTTGGATGCGAAGGGTCGTTTGATCGGCATCAATTTTGACCGCGTCTGGGAGGGAACCATGTCCGACTATCGATTCGACGAGTCCATTTGCCGAAATGTGATGGTGGATATCCGTTTTGTGTTGTGGACCATTGAAAAAGTAGGGGAGGCCCCGCATTTGGTTGCAGAAATGACGTTGGTAAAAGGGCGTTGAGCCGTACTTTTGTGCCCGCAATCTTCAATCCCACGCCATGAGTGTTCTGGTCAACAAGAGTTCCAAAGTCATCGTTCAAGGGTTCACCGGTAAGGAAGGATCCTTTCACGCCGAGCAAATGATTTCCTACGGCACTCAAGTGGTCGGTGGGGTTACTCCCGGCAAAGGTGGACGAATGCATTTGGACCGTCCGGTTTTCAACACCGTAAGCGAAGCCGTTTCCGCAACGGGAGCCGATGTTTCCATCTTGTTCGTACCGCCCGCCTTTGCAGCAGACTCCATCATGGAGGCCGCGGACGCTGGAATCAAAGTAATCGTAGCGATCACAGAAGGAATTCCCGTGAAGGACATGATTTCCGCCAAGAAATACGTTCAGGCACGCGGTTGCACGTTGATTGGGCCCAACTGCCCCGGAATCATCACTGCCGGAGAGGCTAAAATTGGCATCATGCCCGGTTTTGTCTTCAAGCCCGGACGAATTGGCATTGTGTCCAAATCCGGGACACTTACGTACGAAGCTGCGGACCAGATTGTTAAAGCTGGTTTGGGCGTTTCTACCGCCATTGGAATTGGCGGAGACCCCATCATTGGCACTACAACGCAAGAAGCGGTTGCCCTATTGATGAACGACCCAGAGACCGACGGTATTGTCATGATTGGCGAGATTGGCGGCAATTTGGAGGCCTTAGCGGGCGAGTGGATCAAAGCGAACGGCACCAAGCCGGTGGTTGGGTTCATTGCTGGAGAAACAGCCCCAAAAGGACGTACCATGGGCCACGCCGGCGCTATTGTTGGCGGTGCAGACGATACCGCTCAGGCGAAAAAAGCAATTTTGCGCGCGTGTGGCGTGAGCGTAGTTGATTCTCCCGCGGAAATCGGCCAACGCATGTCCGAAATACTCAACAAATAAGGAGCATGGCCGGCAAGGCCCTGTTCAACGGCACGTGGATTGATGCCTCCGAACCCGTTTTTCGGGTGACGGATCGGTCTGTTTTGTACGGGGATGGGGTTTTTGAGACCATTCGCTCCTTCGGTACCGAGGGAATTCGGTTTTGGGAAGCACATTACTTTCGATTGATGGCCAGCATGCGGCTTCTGCGCATGCGCATACCCGACGCCTGGAGTCCGGAGTTTTTATTGAATCACTTGATTGAAGTAGCGAAGTCTAATTCAATCGAAAACAACGATGTACGAATTCGGTTTAGTGTTTGGAGAAAGGGGGAGCCCGGATACGGAGCGCGCAGTTCGGAAGTAGACTGGTCCTTGACAGCGAATGCATTGGACGGCAACCAATACACCTCGCTGAGCGACTATTCTGCAGTTGTTTTCAAGGAATTCACCAAAGCCCCGGGCACATTGGCCGGTCTTAAGGGACCGCATTCGTTTTTGTACACGCAGTCGGAACGGTTTGCTTTGGAGATGGAGGCCTCGGAATCGTTGGTGCTGACACCGGACAACCGATTGCTGGAAGGCGGTAAGTCCAATTTGTTCCTGGTATTCGGTTCTGAATTGGTGACGGCTCCACTTTCGGCGGGATGTATTCGGGGGATCGTACGGGAGCAAGTCCTCAAGCAAGCGGCATCTTTGGGTCTGTCCGTACGCGAAGAAACGCTTTCACCTTTTGAGCTGCAACGCGCGAACGAAGTTTGGCTCACCAACGCCATTGTGGGCCTGCAGTGCTTATCCCACTACAAGCAGACGCGGTTTGCAAACGATCAAGCCAACCGCATGCGGAGTGTTTTGGAAGACGTTTCTCGTGAATCATCTTGGCTTTAAGTGCTCATGAAAAATTTACACGACGACCGAAAAGAGTACTGCTCCGGTGAACTTTTGGAGTCCACAGCCCCTAAAAAACCGCTGGAACTCTTTGCAGCATGGTTTGAAGAGCACCAGCAAACCACTTCGGTTGATGCAACAGCCATGACGCTGGCCACGGTCCACCTAGGACA
>CANHXZ010000087.1 GCA_947464785.1 Flavobacteriales bacterium
AAACACCTGGCGCTTTGTGGAAAACCTACCCTTGGCCCAGTTCTACCACATCCGCGTGGACAACGCCCTGCCCTACAACGTGTACGGCGGCATGCAGGACAATGGATCGTGGAAAGGCCCGGCCTACACCTTCAAGGATGCCGGCATCGGCAACACCGAGTGGCAAGAACTTTATTTTGGCGACGGTTTTGACGTGGTGCCCCACCCCACCGACCCCCACACGGCCTACGCCATGGCTCAGGAGGGTTACCTGGGACGCGTAAACACCCAAACCGGTCAGGCGGACTTCATCAAGCCCGTGCATCCGGAGGGCCAAAAGTTGCGCTTCCACTGGAATGCGGCCATTGCCCAAGATCCCTTCCAGGCCGACGCCCTCTACTACGGTTCGCAGTACGTGCACTTCAGCACGGACCGCGGCCAAAGCTGGCAAATCATCTCCCCGGACCTGACCACCAACAACCCAGACAAGCAAAAGGCCCTGGAAAGCGGCGGCCTCACCTGGGATGTCACCGGCGCAGAAAACCACACCTGCTTGTTGGCCATTGCGCCCTCCTCCCTGGAGCGCGGCCTCATTTGGACCGGATCCGACGACGGCCAGATTCACATCACGCGCGACGGCGGCAAAACCTGGACCCTCTGCACCCCGCGCATCAAAGGCATGCCCGCCGGCGCCTGGGTTCCCCACCTCCACGCCGGTACGCATCAAGCCGGCGAAGCATGGGCCGTGGTGAACAACTACCGCCAAAACGACTTTACCCCCTACCTTTTCTACACGTCCGACTACGGAAAAACCTGGAAAAACCTCACCCCTGCCGGCTGCGGCATCACCGGCCACACGTTGAGCGTGGTTCAGGACAACGAGGTGGACCACCTGCTGTACTTGGGCACGGAAACGGGCCTGTACATCAGCGCCAATAAGGGCCAGAGCTGGCAGCGCTGGAAGGGCTTGCCCACCATGCCGGTTCAGGATTTGGCGCTGCAAACGCGTGAAAAAGACCTGGTTTTGGGCACGTTTGGACGGGCTGCTTGGATTCTGGACGATTTGGAGCCGCTGCGGGCTTGGGTGCGCCAAAAAGGAGCTCCCGCCCAGCGCAAACTGACGGCCTTTACCGCCCCCACTGCCTACCACGCCATTTACGCGGAGTCCGACGGCATTCGTTTCCAAGGAGACGCCATGTTCAAGGGCCAAAACCGCAGCCGCGGCGCGCGTTTGAGCCTGTATGTGGTTCGGGATACAGCAGACAAGGCGCTGAAAAAAGAGAAGTACCTGCGCGCCACGGTGTACGCCAGCAACGGAACCGCCGTGCGCAAAATGGCCCGCCGCGTGCCGGAGGAAACCGGCTTGATGCGTTGGAACTGGGACTTGCGCAGCGCTGGAGTGGAATCGCCCGCTTTGGAGAATCGCGAGCGCGAAGACGGATCGGATCCTTGGGGCGGCCCCATGGTGGAACCCGGCACCTACAAAATCGTCTTTACCTACGGCTCCCACAAAGACTCCACAACGGTTCGCGTGGAAGACGACCCCCGGGTCTCCTCTACGGCGGCAGACTGGGCCGCCTACACGGCCTTCCAAAAGTCCGTTATGGCCCAAACGCAGCGCTTGACCACCGCGGTGGACCAACTTCGCTTGGCGAAGGAGCAGATGGCCCGCATGGAGACGCTGTTGGGCGCGTCGTCGGACACGGCAGCGACCAAGGGGCTTAAAAAGTCCGTGAAAGCGGTGAAAGACAGCCTGGAAGTGCGTCGGTTGGACTTGTTTGGCAAAGAGAACCAAAAGGGGTACTACGAGCAGCCGGACACGTGGTCCAGCCAGTCCGGAACCATGGGCGGTTACGTGTGGAGCCTGCGCGGAGCACCGTCGGCCAACACCCTGAATCAATTCAAGTTGTACCAAGATCAAACGGAACGACGGGTTCGCTCCATCAATCAATTCATTGAGACGGACTGGGCGCCGCTGGCCAAGCAATGGAACGAGGCATCGGTTACCTGGTTGAAGGCTCTGGAGCCGGTGAAGTAGCCTGTTTTTGAGCTTCTCCCAAAAAAAGGGGGCCGATCCTGCCGGATCGGCCCCCTTTTTTATACTCTTCACTTATTTCGCGCCGCGCGCGCCTTGCTTATTGCGCGCCGTGCTACTCCCGCGGCTGGCAAAGCTCCACCAGAACGCCGTTGGCTTCCTTGGGGTGGAGAAAGCACACCCACATGTTCTCGGCCCCCGGGCGGGGTGCGTCGGAGAGCAAACGGTAGCCCTGTTCTTGCAGGCGGCTCATTTCCAACTTGATGTCTGTAACGGAAAACGCCGTGTGGTGGATTCCCTCCCCGCGCTTGGCGATGAACTTAGCGATGGGGCTTTCGTCGTGCATGGCTTCCAACAATTCGATCTTGTTGGGCCCTACCTGAAAAAACGAGGTACGCACCCCCTCGGAGGGCACTTCTTCCCGACGGTACGGGGAAACCCCCAGCAACTGGGTCCATCGGGCCTCCGCCTCTTCCAGGTTGGCTACGGCGATTCCTAAGTGTTCAATCTTGTCCACGGCGCAAAGGTACCTCCTTCGGGAATTAAGCGCGCAACTCCTGCGAGCGAACCAACCGGGCGTACAATCCGTCCCGACGGATCAATTCCTCGTGCGTTCCGGATTCCACCAACCGACCTGCGTCCACCACCAAAATGCAGTCTGCGTGCTGCACGGTGGCCAACCGGTGGGCCACCACGACGGCCGTGGTTCCCTGCAAGAGGACGTCCAAGGCCGCTTGCACGGCGCGCTCGTTTTCCGCATCCAGGGCCGCCGTGGCCTCGTCCAGCAACAAAATCTGGGGTTTGGCCAGAAGGGCCCGTGCGATGGCAAGCCGCTGCTTTTGGCCGCCGGAAAAACGCGTTCCGGCCTCGCCCACCAAGGTTTGGTACCCGTCCGGCAGGGCGGTGATGAATTCGTGGGCTTGCGCGGCGCGCGCAGCAGCCTCTACCTCCTCTAAGGTGGCGTTTGGCTTGCCCAAAGTGAGGTTGGCCCAAACGGTATCGTGGAACAAAAAGGAGTCCTGCGAAACCAATCCAAACAGGGAGCGAACGCGCTCTTTGGGCCAGTGGCGAACGTCCACACCGTCCACGGTGACGCTTCCCTCGGAGGGATCCAAGAAACGCGGGAGCAAATTGAGCAGGGTGGTTTTGCCGCCGCCGCTGGGGCCTACCAAAGCCACGGTTTGCCCTTTTCCAACGCGTGCGGTAATGCCCTGAATGGCCGGGGAATCGGACTCCGGATACCGAACCCAAACGTTGTTCCAGTTCAATTCAGAGGCAAATACCGGAGCGGGCGCGCCCGCTCCATGGGCTTTCTCCTCGTATGGAGCATCTGCCGCAGCAGCCGGGTCCGGGAGTTCGTCAGGCCAATCCAGTACCTCAAAAATGCGTTCCGCCGCCGCATTGCCGCGCTGAATGGCGTAAAACGCGTGGGTCAGGGCCTTGAAGGCGGGGATGAGTTGGTAAAAAAACAGTACGTACCCCATGAGGGCAGAGCCGGACAAGCTTTTTTCGTCCAGCACCAGGCGTCCGCCGTACCAAATGACCATCAGGAGGATGGAGGCGCCCAAAAATTCCGACAACGGAGAACTGGCGTCTTTTTTGCGCAGCACGCGGGTGGCCGTGGCCCGGGTGGCTTCGCTGGCGCGTTCAAAAGAGGCCGTCAGGAGGCGTTCCGCCCGAAAAGCTTGCACCACGCGCAGGCCGCTGAGGGTTTCGTCCAGGAGCGCCAAGGCGCGGCCCAACTGGGATTGGGCTTGAACGCTGGAACGCTTCAAGCTCTTGCCCACGGTTTGAATGAGGGTAAAGGACAGCGGCAGCACCAGCAGCAAAAAGAGCGTGAGGCGCGGACTCATGCTGAGCAAAATGGTGAGGGAGCCCAAAATGAGGAGCGGCTCGCGCACCACCAATTCCAAGGTGTTGAGCATGGACCACTCCACCTCGGTCATGTCCGTGCTGGCGCGGGAAAGCATGTCTCCCTTTCGCTTGTGGGTGTAGGTTCCCGGGGGCATGGACAGCAGCTTTCGGTACAAATCCACCCGGAGCCGGTGCGCCACGCCCGTTCGAAGCGGTGCCACGGTGGCCAAAGAGAGGTAGTGAAAGAGATTTTTGAACAAAAACGCCAACGAACCGGCGCCGCACACCCAGAGCAAGGCCCCGGAATGACCGCGGGTAGCCACCAACTGACTGACCCAAGCGGAAAGGGTGGCCTTGACGTCGGTTATCGAGCGAATGCTCTCCGGATAGGGCACGTTGGCGCCTGGGGTCTGCTGAAAGAGCAAGTCCAGCACCGGAATGAGGATGCCGGCTGCCGCCAAACTGAAGAGGGTGAAAAAGACCTGGAACAGGGCCGCCAAAGCCGCATGGTTGCGGTAAGGGGCCGCATAGGAGAGCACGCGCCAGTAGCCTTTCATGGGGTTTAAAGGTACGGGGAATTCCCGGTCTGCCGCGGACGGCCAATTCCGTACCTTTGCGCTGTGGAAAGTACTCGCCAAAAGAAAATGTCGCGCCTGTTGGAGCGCGACGTCGCGGAAATTTTGCGCCAACGGGCAGCCTTGGATTTTCCGGGAACCTTGTGGAGCGTCACCAAAGTTCGGGTTACCCCAGACGTGGGCATGGCGCGCATCTACCTGAGCGTCTTCCCCACGGACCGCACCGCGGATTCCATGGCCTACATTGAGGAGCACAAATCCGCCATTCGCAACCAGGTGGGCCAATTGGTCCGCCACCAAATGCGGGTAGTTCCGGAACTGCACTACCACGCGGACGACTCCTTGGATTACGAGGCAACGATTGACCGATTGCTGCGCGAAGGCGGCGAAAACCCCATCCTTTAACCCCACCCATGGGACGCGTCTACACCCCTTTGTTGGTGGCGTGGCGCTACTTGCGCGGACGCCGAAAGGCGCGCATGGCGCAGTGGGTTACCCGGGCCTCCGCCCTGGGTTTGGCCGTGGGAACGGCTGCCATGGTGGTGGTCCTCAGCGCCTTCAACGGCTTGGAGCAGTCTGTTTTGGACGTGTACCGCCCGGCCTACCCCGCCGCTACCGCGGAACCGGACAGCACCTCTTCTTCCCTTTCCTCGGAAACCGTGGCGCGCCTGCGGCGCGCCTGGTCCCCCGTCTTGCCCGGCAACGCACACCTGATCCCCGTGGTGGAACGTCAGGTACTGCTGCGCAACGGATTGAACGAGTGCGTGGTGACGCTGACGTTGGTGAATGAGGAAGACCTTGCCCACTGGCCCTGGACCCCAAAAGCCACCTCCTTCATGCTGGGCGCCAGCGTGGCCACCACCCTGGGCTTGGAAGGCCGTCGGGACTGGCCCGCCCTGGAAATCTGGTTGCCCTCCAGCGCCAACCTGGAAGTAAACAATTTACTGGACTTGGAGCCGCAGCTGCAAAGCGGTTTCTTTCAACCCAACGGCTCGTTCACCGTTCACCCGGAGCTGGACGCCCAAAGCGCCCTGGTGGTGTGGTCGCCCCAATGGACCCAATTCCTGGAATGGGACTCCACCTACACCCATTTGGCCTGGATTCAGCCCAACGGACCTTTGGTGCGCACGCAAGACCTACAGAAGTGGACCGACGGTCGTCCGGACCGCAGCCAAGGCGTTCGCTGGGTGCCGCTGGAGGAACAGCAATCTGCCTTGTTCCGCGTCCTACGCACGGAACGCTTGGCCACCCTGGGCATTTTGATTCTGGTGGTCTTCCTGGCTTCGTTGGGGCTTTACGGCTCTACCGTACTCCTCGCGCTGGAGAAAGCCCAGGAAAACGCCTCCCTACACGCCATGGGAGCCTCTTGGAACACGGTTGCAGCCGTTTACCGAATTAACGGCCTTCTGGTGGGCGCTTTGGGCGCCCTAACCGGCGTGGCCCTAGGTTCTTTGCTCGTGTGGGGACAAAGTACGTTTGGCTGGATTCAGCTGGGCACCGGGTTCGCGCTGGACGCCTACCCCGTTCGCTGGACGTGGTCCGGAGCCCTGCTCTCCTTTGGCATTGCTTGGGGCTTGAGTTTGGTGGCCAGTGCGTGGGCTGCTCGGGAAAGCCGCCCGCAAAAAGGCTAACGCGCGCCAAAACGCTTAGAGAGCCGAGCGCTTTATTGCTCTTCCGTCCTCAAAAGTCACACGGCGCCGCAGAAACGTCCACGTCGTGTACGTTGGTGCCGGGCAAAACGACGCCTTCCGCGCTGTACACCTGGGTGATTTCCGCCAAGGTAGCGTACACTTCCGCCGCGGTTTCCGCGGTCACCAAGCGCAAGCGGTAGTCCTTGAAATGCGGGAAATTCTTGAAGTAATTGGTGTAGTGCCGGCGCGTCTCCCGAATGGCCATGCCCTCGCCCTTCCACTCCACCGCAAACTCCAAATGCTTGCGCGCCGCGGAAACGCGTTCTTCCAAATCCGGAGGCGCCAAGTGCGTTCCGGTGGCCATAAAGTGTTTGATTTCCTTAAAAATCCATGGGTAGCCAATGCTGGCCCGCCCAATCATCACGCCGTCCACCCCGTAGCGGTTGCGCAAGGCCACCGCCTTCTCCGGAGTGTCCACGTCCCCGTTCCCAAAAATGGGAATGTGCATGCGCTGGTTGTTCTTTACCTCGCCAATTAAGGTCCAGTCGGCGTCGCCCTTGTACATCTGGTGCCGGGTGCGCCCGTGAA
>CANHXZ010000088.1 GCA_947464785.1 Flavobacteriales bacterium
CGGGCTGGGCCACCAAATAATACAAATTGGCTAAGCGGTAGGTCAAATCACGGTTGCCGGTTAAAAACCACCAGCTTTTGCTCTTTTCCACGCCAAACCGCTCGGCATAATCCATCAGCACTTCGGGACGATCTGTTTCCGGGTCCACGGAGATGCTGACGAACTGAATGTCTTTGTAGGCCATCAAACGGTCGTGTACCTGCTTGAGGTTCATGTTCATGGCCGGACAAACCGTAGGACAGGACGTAAAGAAAAAACTTACCACCACAATCTTGCCGCGCAAACTGTCTTGCGTGATGGTGCGGCCGCGCTGGTCCAAAAAAGAAAAAGCGGTATCCGGACCCGGACCCACTTTTTCCAAAGATCGAAACTGAACCGCACCGCTGAGCAGTACAGACAGCAAATAAACAGTAACCGGCACCACCAAAAGCAGCGCCAAGATCCATTTCTTTCCGGCCGCTGAGGGGTTTTGTGCCATGTTACGCAGCGTAAATCTGAGCCCCTTCGGCGATGAGGATAAACGTCAGGTACGGGATTAAAATGAGCACCGGCAAGTAGATGGTCCACTGAAGGAAGGTCTCCTCAAACTTCAAGTGCATGAAGTACATCACGATGTAGGCGGCCTTCACCAACGTAAGCCCAATGAAAATGAGGTTCAGCAAGCTGGTGCCGGCAAATTGCACCAACAGAAACTCCGGTTTTACAATACCTAAAGCAACTTCAACAGCGGTAATCGCCAAAAGAAGCCAAAAAATCTTCCAGATCCATGCGGTTCCGGTGGGGTGTGCGTGTTCGCCCATGATGCAGAATTATACGAGGTAGAAGAACGTGAATACAAATACCCAAACCAAGTCAACGAAGTGCCAGTAAAGACCAATCTTTTCGACCATTCCGTAGTGACCTCGGCGCTCGTAGGTACCCAACAACACGTTGTAGAACAAAATGAAGTTAAATACAACTCCAGAGAACACGTGAAAACCGTGGAAACCGGTGATGAAGAAGAAGAAATTCGCAAACAACTTGTGGCCGTACTCGTTGCGGTGCATATTGGCGCCTTGAACAATTTCAGCACCCTGGCCCAACAACGCCATAGCTTCAGCGTGCTCGTACACGGCACCCGCCTTGCCAGGCTCGATCAATTTCCAATTTGGATTTGCCTTGAACGCAGCAAAAACATCTGATTGATTGAACTCTTCTTCGTGGTTGCTGGCGTGTCCGGCTTCGCCGTGCACCATTTGCGAGAAGGACAACACATGACCGTCGGCATCGGCAACCTTTAAAATGCGCGTATCGGCCAATTCAATGGCTCCCTTGTCGCCCTGAATGAAGTGGTACCACTCCCATGCTTGAGAACCCAAGAAAATTGCTCCACCAATGATGGTAGCCAGCATCCACCACGCCACGGCTCCTTGCTTCTTCTCGTGTCCGGCGTTCACGGCCAAAACCATGGTCACGGAGGACATGATCAAAATGAAGGTCATCAAGGCTACATACAGCAACGGTTGATCTCCTTCTACGCCCGGAAAATGCGTAAAAACAGCCTCAGCCACCGGCCAAGATTGCTCAAACTTGAAACGCATGAAACCGTAGGCAGTCAAGAATCCCGAAAACGTCAAGGCGTCGGAAATCAGGAAGAACCACATCATGAGTTTGCCGTATTCGGCGCGCATGGGCTCGTTACCTCCTCCCCAACGGGAAGTTGTTGCAGCGGGTGCGTGGTGTGCGGACATGAGTTAGGTATTAATGTCGGAGCGCAAAGTTAACGAAGAAACGCCAAGAAAAGCACGAGGTAAATCCACAAACCGTCTAGAAAATGCCAAAAAAGTGCGGTGCGTTCCAGCCCCCCCCAACGCGTCGAAGAGTAGGCTCCGCGGAGGGATTGACGCCATGCATACAGCAAGACGATCACTCCCGCCAGAGCGTGCATCCAGTGGAACCACGCGATGACGTACAGCCAACTTCCTGCCTGTGTGCTTTTTGCGCCGGTAAAGTAGTATCCTTGTCCCAACAACTCCCGTCCGCCAACGACCTGGGAAACCAAAAACAACACCCCAGCAACAACCGCTGCCACAAGCAAGGAGTTTACCTGCTTCACGCGGTCTTCTTGTGCCGCCCGCAACGCGCGGTGCACCAGAAAACTGCCCAAGAGCACCAAGGCCGTGGAGGCCCAAAAAGCTTGAGGAAGGGGTACTTCTACCCACTGCCCCTTCGCCACCAGGGCCGAACGCGCTACCACGTAACCGGAGGTCAGGCCTGCAAAGGCCATGGCCATGGAGACCATGCCAATCCACAACAAGGGTTTTGCCGCTTTAGCGACGGAAGAGGAAACCGACTGTTCCATGCAAGAAGAAATGATCAATTACGTAAATGATTTGCACCAAGGTCAGGTAACCGATGGTGGTGAGCATGAGCTTGCGCGCTTGAAGATCCGACGGTTCCCGGTGCATGCGCAGGGCGGCCCAAACCACCCAAATACCGGCTCCCAAAACCAAAACAGCACCCAACCAAGATAGTTTCAACGCACCCGTCAAACCGGACGCCGGCAACAACGAAATGGCTACCATGAAGGCGGCGTACACAAAAGATCCATACGTAGCGGACCGATCTTTTTTACGGGAAGGCAATAAAAAGTAACCGGCGCGGGCGTAGTCGTCGAAGCCCATCCAAGCGATGGCCCAAAAATGCGGAAACTGCCAAACAAACTGCAAAGCAAAAAGCACGCCCGGCTCCACGCCAAATCGGCCGGTAGCGGCCACCCATCCCAACATGGTAGGAATGGCCCCCGGAAATGCTCCTACCAAAACCGCCCACGGAGTGACGGCCTTCAACGGGGTGTACAGCAACACGTACAACGCAATGCTCAACGCCCCAAAGGCCCCCGTCAGCGGGTTGAGCCAAAACAACGCCACCAACCCCAGCACGCCGGTGATCACCGCCACGGCCCAAGCATGGCCCAACTGCATGCGACCGGCAGGCAACGGGCGGTTCTTCGTGCGGTGCATCAGCGCATCCCGATCGCGCTCCCAAATTTGATTGAACGCATTGCTGGACCCCACCACGAGCATTCCGCCTACCACCAACACCAAAAACTCCAGCAAACGGGTCCAAAAACCTAAAGAGAGTTCTTGGACGGACACGCCCAGCAAGAACCCCGCCGCCGCTGAAAAAACAACCGAGGCTGCCAGGCGCAGCTTCATCAGTTGGCCCGCGTCGGACCAACGAAAAGGCCGAGTGGACGAAGGAACAGAATGGGTAACGGAGGGTGCCTCAGACATCGCCGCAAAGATACGGCGCACCGCATACCAAGAACCACGGATTCAACAAATCCGGACGGTTGTAGCGCAACGGCTCTTCCCAAGAAAAGGTGCCGTCCACAGCGCGCTTCACCACCCGTACGGAGCATCCGGCAGCCTCCGCAAACGCCTGCCCTGCGGCCGTATCCCATTCCATGGTGGGTGCCAAGCGCGGGTAGGCCTCTGCCTTGCCCAAAGCCACCCAGCACAACTTCAGCGAACTGCCCATACTCACGCGTTCCACCGGGCCAAACTTTTCTTCCCAATGCGCAAGCAGCGCCTCCGTTTCCGGAGAATTGTGGGACCGACTGGCCACCACCCGGAGCGGACTGCCGGTAAGTGGTTTTGCGTTGGTTTCTGAGGCCGTCGCACGAACCGTTGGCTGAGCGCGAAGCTCGTTCCAAGTTAAAGCCGTTTCCGCGTGGAAGGCCCCGAGCGTGCGGTGTCCTACAAATACCCAACCGGGTACCGGCGCGAACACGATGCCGAATACCGGAACGCCTTGGTGAACCAGGGCCACGTTGACGGTGAACTCACCGTTGCGTTTGATGAACTCCTTGGTTCCGTCCAAGGGATCCACCACCCAAAGTGCGGACCACTGAGAACGTTCCGAATATGGAATGGAGCGGCCTTCTTCGGACAGAACCGGAAAAGGTGTAGCGCGCAAAGCAGCATCCAAAACCAAGTGAGCGGCGCGGTCTGCCGCGGTTAACGGGGAGTCGTCTGCCTTGTGTTCCACGGAAAAATCCGCCCGGCTGTAGACTTCCAAAATAGCGGCTCCTGCATCGTAAACAGCCTGCAGCACGCCTTGGATCTCCGCGTTGGACAACAAAAAAGCCTCCACAGAGGAGGCTTCTTTTGCTAAGCGGTTGGCGCTCATTGCAGGGTAAAATTCACCGGCAAAGAGTAGCGCATGCGAACCGACCGACCCGATACTTTAGCCGGAATCATGCTCGGGAATTTCTTTACCACGCGCACGGCCTCAGCATCCAAGGACTTGTCTACGCCGCGCTCAATGGTGACGTCGGCAATGGATCCGTCCTTCTCAATGATGAACGAAACCCAAACTTTACCGGCAATGCCCATGTCACGCGCTAAAGTGGGGTACGACGTTTCTTTGGCTACAAACTGACGAACCTTCAACTGAAAACAATCAAACTTGGCGTCCTCGTTGGATTCACGCTCGCAGCCAGGGAATACGGGGCGGTTTTCCACACTCACGAAGTCAAATACTTCTGTGTTCTCGCCTACCTCCTCAATCATTTCCACCACTTCGTCCTGGTTGGTCTCGGTGGATTCCAAGGTAGTTTCTGGGATGTCCACATCGTTGTTCACGATGGTGATGACCTCCGGTGGCGCGGGGGGCGGCGGGGGGGGCGGAGGTGTATTCTTCTGGGTCAAGGGAATGACCTCGTCCTCAAGAGTGACGTTCAAGTCACCCAAAGAGCCCGCCGTGGCCTCGTAGCTTTTCCACTCAAAAGCGGCAACCGTCAGCGTCAGAGCGATGACGGCACCAATCTGCATGAAGAGACCGCGGCGACGCTCGAGATCTACTTCGGGGTTTTTGCGGTTTTTCATACCGGTCTAAATTTACGGGTTAAAGATACGCCTCGTCAGGAACGACGCAAGAACCGTGCCCAGAAAAATTCCAGCACCGTTGGCCACAACGTCCATCCAGTCAAAAAAACGGCCTGCGATCAGCGGTTGAAGCACTTCCAAGGCCGTACCCACGGCAAACGCGGCGATCAATCGCCTCCAAGACCAAACGTTGGATTGCGCTCGTCCCAGGGCGAGCGCAAACGCCAAACCGGCATACGCTCCGGCGTGCAGAAACAGATCCGTTACCGACAAAAAAAGCCGGGGCAACTCTTCACGCGGTTGGAGCGAAAAAAAGGACACCACGGCCGCCCAGAGGGCGGCCGTGGTGTTCCCGAGGTACTTCCAATAAAGCTTAGGCACCCACAAGGGCCTTGTACGCCTCTGCGTCCATCAAGCCGGTGCGGTCTGCGGCGTCGTTCAAGCGAACCTTCACCATCCAGCCCGAACCGTAGGGATCGCTGTTCACTTTCTCCGGTGCCGCATCCAATTCCGGGTTCACTTCCAGGATCTCACCCGCCAACGGGAGGTACAAGTCGGAAACAGTTTTCACAGCCTCCACGGAACCAAAAACGGCTTCAGACGCTAAAGAATCGCCTTCGGACGGGATGTCGACGAAAACGATATCGCCCAATTCAGACTGGGCAAAGTCCGTGACGCCCACCGTGGCGGTGTCGCCTTCGATGCGGATCCATTCGTGGTCTTTGGTGTAGAGGAGTTCACTCGGAAAGTTCATGACGGTAGTGTTTGGAACAAAGGTAAAGCGAACACCAATTAGTTGGGGTGCGCCGCGTTACTAAAATTTTAAAACCGCGACGACACGGGGGGGCTAAAAATAACGACGTCGACTGCGCTCCTGGAGCAAAGCACTCCGAAATTAACCGCCCAGGTTCAACTTGAAGGCAAAGCCCGCTTGCACCTGGGAGGTTGGGAAGGCATTGCCGGTTTTGAAGCGACTGGCGGACTGATCGTAGTAGGCTTGCGCGGTGAGGCGTCGGGACAGTCGGTAATCTGCCGTAAACTTGATGGTGGTTCTGCGTTGACCTGCTGTGGGTTGAACAAAATCCTCCAAAATTTTCCGGATGACGGTCTGGTTGTCGTTGAATTTCACGTCCAACTTGAGTTCCAAATTGCTTTTGACTTGCGTGCGTCCGCCGGCTTGATCCACCACGGTAAACTTAACGTCCGGAATGATGTACCCCACCCCTACCGTGAGGTCGCGGGACTTGGTTTCGTTGAACTGGTTGTTGGCCAGACTCATGGCGATTTGCCGACTTCGGTTGATGTCCATCTTGAAGGTGGCATTGCTCTTGGTGCGCACCTGCACTCCCACCAACGGACTGAAGTTCTCGCTCATGGAAATTTGCCCAATCTGCAATTCCGGCAGGACGTCGCTGTTGTCGTTGCGGGGGAACGGATTGAGGGGGTTGTCTTCCAGCTTCTGAGCTCGAAGCATGTTGGTTTGAATGCCGGTGGCCGTCAGGTTGCCCGTGTAGCCGTGGCTCAAGGCGACGGACGTGAAATTGCGCTTCACCCATTCGATGTTCTGCAGGCCGGTGTAGTTGACCTTCCAGTTGGGGCGCGGCAATCCGCTGGTTATGGCCCCCAGGGACGCGGTAGCTGCAGGGTCTCCGCCGTAGGCACTCAAGAAACTGCGCACCAAAACATCTTGCTGGATGAC
>CANHXZ010000089.1 GCA_947464785.1 Flavobacteriales bacterium
AAGGTAGACCGCGAGGAACGTCCGGACGTGGACCAAGTCTACATGCAAGCCGCATTGGCCATGAACGGCAACGGCGGATGGCCCCTCAACCTCATTGTCCTGCCCGACGGTCGCCCGATTTGGGCCGGTACCTACCTGCCCCTGGACCGGTGGATTGACCTCCTCCAGCGCATCCGCACCGTGCGCACCACCCAACCCGCCACCGCAGACGACTTCGCCCACCAAGTGGAACAAGCCCTGCGCAGCGCCCAGGCCCTTACCCCTTCTTCCTCCGAAACTCCATCATCAGAACCGCCCGCCCACCTCCGTCCGGACGACTTGTGGGACCGCGTGGCCTCCGGTTGGGACGTTCAAAATTTTGGACACCGTCGGAACCAACCCTTTCCCCTGTCCGACGAATGGCTCCAAGCGGCCCAGTCCGCGGTACACCGAGAGCACCCTGCTGCCCTGCTCCACGCCACCCAATCCGTCCTCCGTTGGCACGCCTCCGGCAGCTACGACCGTTTGGACGGCGGCCTCATGCGCTACGCCACCGAACCCAGCCTCCGCATTCCCCACTTCGAAAAAATGCTCTACGACAACGCCCTGTACGCCACCGCGTGCAGCAGCCTGTCCGCCTTGATTCAACACCCCCAAGCCCACTACCCTGCCGGCGTCGGACCGCACGGCACGGAAGCAACAGCCCAAGCCCTGCACGCCGCCGCCGCTGACACCCTCCACTTTCTGGACCACCACCTGCTGCAACCCAACGGACTCTACGGCGCCGGGTGGGACGCGGACTCCGAAGGGCACGAAGGGCGCTACTACACCTGGACCGACGAAGAATTCCAAGAAGCGTTGGGCACCGACGCCGCCAGCAACCTGATCCAATCGCTTCGCGCGGCGGGCGGTACGCCTTGGGAAGGACGTTGGATCCTGCACCGCGACAACAGCTCGCCCAACACCACCGATTTACTGCGTGCGGCGCGCCAAAAACGCATCCCGCCCTTCCAGGACCCCAAGGCCCTTCTGGGTTGGAACGCCTTGGCGGTCTCCGCCTGGGCCCACGCCGCCCGATGGGGAACGGACCCCGCCTTTGCCGCGCAACGCGCCACCGAATTGGGCCGCCAACTGGCCCAAAGTTTCTTCCCCAAGGCTTCTGAGGCGCACAATGCCCCTGAATCCACTGATTCCGAGGTACTTTTTTCCTTAGCGAACTCCACCTCCATCGCTCCAGCGCGCGTGGTGTACCCCAACGGCAGCCGCGGTCCCCGCGCCCAACTGGACGACGTGGTCCTGGCCGCCCAGGCCTTCCTAAATTTAGCTGCACTGGATTCCGATCCCCTCTGGCTTCCCTTATCCGTTGCATGGACCGAACGCGCCCTACGGGACTACCCCCACCTGCCCCACGGCACCGCCTCCACCGCACACGACGTGACGGACCGCCCATTCTTGGAGGCCGTCGAGACCGAAGACAGCGTGGTCCCGTCCGCAAACGCCGTATTGACCGAGCTCTTGTACCATTTGGGTCTGGCCACCGGCCGCATGGAGTGGATTGCGCAGGCCCAGGAACGAGCCGGAATAGCCAAAAATGCCGCCGCACAGCACCCGTCCAGCCACACCCACTTCTTGGGATTTTGGACGGCAACCGAGCCGACGGATCCCAAAACCGAGCGGTGCGTTTGGACCTTCAGCGGACCCGATGCCGCCGCATGGCGCGCACGAGCGGATCAAGATTTTTTACTTCGCCCGGAAGATCCGGTCCTTTTGGAATCCGGAAACGGAACCACGGGCGTCACCCGATGTACCCAGGGGCAATGCTCCGCTCCCTACACGGACTGGGATGCCTTTCGCGCGGCCGCTTCCTTCAGGTAATTGGGCGCATAACGCCCCAAGTCTTCTACCCGGCCCTCCGCCAGGCGAGCACACGCCACCCGAACGGACCCCGCCAACCACCTTTCCGGGGGCAATTCGCCCAGGCATTGGGAACCTTCCGGAAACCAAGGTTCCAGCTTTGCTGCGCCGTCGCCTACCGCCACCAAGGGTTCTGTTCCCCAATCCGCAACACGGTCCGGAAAAATCCAAGGTTCGTCTTCCGTAAGCCGCGCTCCGTTGGGGGCAAAAAAGGCCCCATACACCTCCAGCCGACGGGCGTCGACGGCCGCAAAAATGCGCCGCTCAGATACAGGAACAGTGTTGGCAACTTGGGAAGCGTCGAAAACTGGGAAATCGTCTGTAGATGCCAGCGTGCCAACCGCCAGGGATTCCAAGGTGGGAACCGCCACCAGCGGGAGTTCCAGGGCCGCACACAATCCCTTTGCGGAAGCCGCCCCAATGCGCAAACCGGTGTACGAGCCCGGCCCGTCGCTGACGGATACCGCGCGCCACGAGCTGCGGGGAAAGGCCGCAATGGCCTCTTCCAACAATACGTGCAAACGTTCTGCGTGCAAAAAGCCGGTATCCGCGCGCTCGGCGCGGTGCCACAGCAGCGCGCCCGTGGCGGCATCGGCCACCGCCACCCCGCAGAGCGGGGTGGCGGTCTCCAGGTGAACCAAAACTCCAGCAGCCGCAGCCGTGCTACCCACCGCGACCTCTTCCATTATTTTTTAACCACAACGCCCTCCGACTTGCCGCTCAAACGCTTCTTCACGGACGCGCCGTCTTGCAATTCCGTGGAAACTTGCTCGTACGGGCCCACTACCAACTCTTGCTTGGGTTTTAAACCCCGGTCAATGTGGATGAATCGATCGTCTTGGATGCCAACACCCACCGGATGCTCCACCGCCTTGCCGTCTTGGTACAAAAAGACCACCTCCTGCTGCTTTCCTGTGGCGGAATCCTCACGAGTAGTAACCGCTTGAATCGGGACCGCCGGAACCTGACGCGCAAAAGCGGTCAGAATGTCTACCGTGGCCGTCATTCCCGGACGAAGCGGTTGCGCATTTCCTCCCTTCACTAGATCTGCGTAGGACGCCGCCAACACCGTCATGACCACTTCAAAATTGGTCACTTGGTCTACTCCCGAAAGCCCGGAGCGCTTGGCAGCGCCGCCAATCTCCGTCACCAAGGCCTTGAACTCGCGTCCCATGTAGGCATCTACTTGCACCACGGCGGTATCGCCCAACTTCACCCGAACGATGTCATTCTCGTTGACGTCCACCACCACTTCCATAGCCTCCAACTGCGAAATACGCATCAATTCCGTACCGGCCATTTGGGCCGTACCCACCACGCGTTCGCCCAATTCCACGGACAATCCGGTAACCGTGCCGTCAATGGGGGCGCGCAAAGTGGTTCGCTTCAGGTTGTCTTCTGCCTCCCGCAAACCGCTTTGGGCACTTTGCAATTGGAATCGAGCAGATTCCACCGACAACTCAGAAACTTCATAGCCCCGAACGGCCTGATCCCATTCCGAGTCCGACAACACTCCTTGTTCGTGGAGTTTCTTGCTTCGCTCGTAGGAGCGCTTGGCCTCCCGGAAACCTGCCTCAGACTGCGCCAATGCAGACTTTGCCACGTTGACCGCAGCCGCACCGCGACTCACCTGGCTTTGGTAGATGTCTGGATTGATGCGCATAAGCAGATCTCCCTTGCGCACTTTTTGACCTTCTTTGACGTACAACTCCCGGATCTCGCCCGATACCTCCGGCGAAATGGCCACGTCAAACGACGGCTGGATTTTCCCAGACGCATTGACCGTTTCCACTAAATTTTCCAGCGTTACCGCCCCAATTTCAACCTCAACGACGGTGTCGTTCTGGCCCCACCACCCGGCTTTCTTGCCGGCAATGCCCACAACCACCAAAACCACCAAGCCAATCAAGGCCCAAACTTTCCACGTTAGCTTTTTCATTTTCCTAAAGCATCTAATTCATCTATCGGCAAACCGTTGACGTACAACTCCAACACTTTCCGCTTAAAAAACCAATCGTACTTGGCGCGCAACACTTCAGAAACCGCAGCCAAATGAGTGTTCACGGCCGACGAATAATCGTAGGCACTCAACATTCCCTCTTCCCGACGGGCAAAGGCATAATCAGCATTCTCTTTACTCGCCTGAGCTGCCGTCTCTGCCGCCTTGAACTGCGCCAAGGCCGCCTTGGCGTCCAACTGCGCCCGTTCCAGGGTCTGTCGGTACTGCTGTTCGGACAAGTCTACATTCAACTCCGCACTGGCCCGCGCCAACTCCGCACGTTGCACGGCATTGCGCACCTGCAAGGCGTTGAACAACGGTACGTTTAGGCTCAAGCCCACAAACTGACGAACGTTGTCCGTGATTTGATTGCCAAATGCTTTGGTAGCCGTTCCTGTAGGCACGGTGAAATCGCGGTAAACATCAATCCGTTGCCCAGGATCCAGCGGATTGACCCAATACCCCACCACCATGGGCAAGGTCTGTTGCCCGGTGACCACCAAATCCAAATTGGAATACGTGGTGGACCACTGGCCGTTGAGACTTAGCCGTGGCAAGTAGGAACCTTTAGCCGCCTTCACCGCATGAAAGGCACTGCGAACGGACAATTGCGCCACTTGAATCGACGGCTGTCGCTCGTTGGAAGCTTCGTACAGTACCGCAATGGGCGAAGAAAGCAACACGGCCGTTCCTTGTGTTTCGTTACTTCCGGAAGGAACAACAAACTCGGCCGTAAGATCTACCGGTGCGTTCATGGCCTGAAACAAAGCCAACCGAGTCAATTCCACCTGATTCTGCGTGGTCACGGCACGTTGCACGTCCCGGGCGTGTTGTGCTTGAATCTGATAAACGTCTGCCGGTGTTCCGCTGCCCACGGCGCGAATTTTTTGTGCCCGCTCCACCAATCGCAAAGAGAGGCGTTCCTGTTCCTGTGCCACCTTATGCGCCTCTTGTGCCATTAAAACCTGCAAATAGGCAAGCGACACGTTCAAAACCACCTCGTACTGTCCGGACACGTAGCGCAGCGCACTTGCGGCGGCATCCACCTGCGCTCGGCGGTAGTTGTGGTAGGTTTGAAAACCGTCGAATACATTTAGGGAAGCCACCAAACTCCCCGACGCACTGGACAAACCCGTACGGCTGACGGTATTGGTTACGGGATCTACCACCAAACCGCTGTTGGTGAAGTAGCCCGAACTCGCATTGACCGAGGGCAAAAAAGCTGCACCCGCCGCGGTGGCATCAAACCGAGCGCCCTGCTCGTTGAGCTGGGCTTGCTTCAGCGATAAGCTGTTGTTCAACGCGGAACTGATGCACTCCTCCAACGTCAACAACCGACTTCCGGCAATCGACGTCGGAGCGTTTTGGCTCCAAAGGCCCGCAAAACCGCCCCAGGCAGTCAGCATCAGAAAAAGGGTTCGTTTCATCAAAATAACCGGATTTGTCGATAGAATACCGGCAAAAATCGTGCAAAGCTTTTATTCAGCTTGCTTTTTTTTTGTCGACCGGTACCAAAAAAAGCCCACCGTGCCCATCATGACGTAGGGCATGGCCATTAGATAGACGATTCCTGCGTTCAAGCCTTCGGCTTCCACCCCGCCTCCTTCGGCATTGGTTTCCACCGTTGCCTTGCACATGGCGCATTGGGCGTGTGTCGCCACCGGCACCACCAACAACCCCAAAACCAATAGGGCCGTTCCCATCCAAGATCGAGTATTAGTCATGTCAGGGTTGGGGATAATAGGGCGCCATAAATACATACACCAAAACCCCCGTTACCGCTACATACAACCAAATGGGGAAGGTCCAGCGAACCAAGCGCTTGTGGGCTTGGACTTGACCGGTCATGGCGCGGTAAATACTGAGCATGGCGAGCGGAAGAACCGGAACCGAAAGCGCAATGTGGGTAATGAGGATGAAAAAATAGACGGGGCGCACCCAGCCCTCACCGCCAAAGGGTGCGTTGGGGTTGGACAGTCGGGCCAAAACATAACTGACCAAGAAGAGCGCAGACAAACCAAAGGCCGTTAAATTGGCCAACCGGTGCCACGCCACTTGCTTGGACTTGATCATGCCAAACCCAACCAACAGCAAAACAGCCGTACAGCCGTTCAGCACGGCGTGAAAAAAGGGCAAGGAGCGAAAATTGGTGTGCCCCCACTGGATCTTCCAGTCTTCCGGCAGCAAAAACAAAAGGGCCACCACCACGGGAACCGCGATGGACAAGGAAACGATGGTGGGAATGGCCCAACGATCGGAGGAGGGCACGGGGCGCTGGGGTGAATTATTCTGCATGAGGTGCGAAATTAACGACCCATTTTAACGGAACGGTATTCTTTGGCCAAGACGCGTAAATCGTCCACCAGTTCGTCGGCTTGGTGCGGGCTGGTCAGGTCGTAAACGCCCTTAATTTGCTCCGTATCTTCTTCCAGTCTGCTGCGAATGTTTCCTTCCCAGTCCAACAAAACGGCGGTCTGAGAATGGGTAAAGCCGCCTTCCGCGCCGGCGTCGGGCTGGGCCACCAAATAATACAAAT
>CANHXZ010000090.1 GCA_947464785.1 Flavobacteriales bacterium
CGTGCGCAAAGCGTCTAATATTTGCGCGCGTTGCGTTATGGAAACGCCAAATTTGGAGGCGTTGGAACTGACGTGGAACAACGCGGGAGACCCGGTGTGCACTTCTGGATTGATGCGCAGTCCCAAACGGTAGTTGGGCTTTTGGGGGTGCCGCGGCAATTCTTCCAAGGCATTGGCGTTCACCAACAAACCGGGAGTGTTCTGCTGCAACCAGTTCAATTCTTCCCGCGTTTTCACGGGAGAATCAAAAACGATTTTGTGGGGCGCACATCCGGCCTCCAATCCCCGCTTTACTTCTTCCAACGAGGCAGCTTCCAGGCCAAATCCCTGTTGAACCAAATAGCGCAAAACGCCGGGGTGCGGTTGGGATTTTATGGCCACCGCATGCTCCAATTGGGGCCATTCTTGGCGCAAACACTGCAACCGGTGGTCCAGTACGTCCCAATCCACAAAAAGTGCGGCGGGGTCGTTTGTGCGGTCCAACAATCCCGTTTTCCAGGCGTGTTGCAGGGCTTTAGCGGCGGCCTGCCCCTCGGTTTTCATGCGCCAAAAAGCTTTTGGGTGAATTCCTCCAAAAGTTCAACCAAACGGTAATCGTTGGTCAAATCAAGCTTATCTTTTTCAAGTTGCTTGCGGACGTTGTAGGAACCAATGGCCAATCGGATGAACGAGCGCTCGCCATATTGAACGGGCTGGCCAATGAATACGTTGGTGTAGCCTTCCAGACCAGTCACTTGTGCATTGACCAGATCGGAGAACAGGGTTTTCAATTGCGCATTGTCCAAGTATTTACCGGACACTTTGACCCGAAAAGACAAGATGCTGTCGTTGGTCAAGGACTGATCCGGCATCAATTCAAAATAGGGGGAGGATTGGAGCCTTTCGCTGATGGCCATGTTCCAGGAACGTATGAGGGCATTGGATTCTTCCGCAGGCCACTGGGCATACGCCTCCATTTCGTCCAAGGCAACGTGCCAGCGCAAGCGGAGGCCGTCGTTCTCGCGCGGGGCCAGTTGGGCGCGCATGGCCGGCAGGTTTGCGGGAAAATCGTAGGAAGAAAACAATCGGTGAAAGTAGGAAACGGGCGTAAAATCAGTTACTTGACGCAATTTTTCCGTCCACGAACGCGGAACGAGCAGCGCACCGCAAAACGGAGGAGCTTGGAAAAACTTGGAACCCGTGATCATGACCATGACCCCTTTTTTCAACAAGCTGTGAACCAGTGCGTTGTCCGTTCGGAATTGGCACATGTCCACCACCCACATGACGTCTGCATCCACCTCGTCCACGATGTCCAAGTCGTCTACAATGCCCGATTTGGAGCCAAAAACGAGGTTGCCGATGAGGGCCGTATTGGGGTTTTCCGCAACAATGCCTTTGATGACCTCCTTACGGTTTACGATCCGGCCGTCGTCCCCCCGAGCCGCCAAGTAGTCTACCCGTGCGGTCAGGTTGGGATGCAGGAGTGCGTCTTTGGGAACGCGTTCGCCAAATTGGTTGAATTCCGCGTAGTACTTGGCTTCCGCTGCCAATTTGGATCCGGAGCCCAATTCTTCGGGGCACGAAACAATGTTTACGATGGACTTGTTGGGCTGAAGCAAAGCCTGAAACAGCAACGGCAAGTACATCATGTCGCTGCCGCTGGGTCCAAAAAACACATCAAATTCGTCCTCCGGCGAAAATAGGGACCGAATCCGGCCCGCTTGCTCCGCCAACAAAGATTCGTACAAGCGGCGCGGATACGAAGAAAGAAAGGCATTTGCCGAATTCAATCCGCTGGCCGTAAGGGTTCCGCAGGTACAACTTCCGCGTTGGAACAGACCTTCGCTCTGCCCTGGATTGAGGAAATATTTGTTCCTACCGGTCTCCGGATGCGTGAAAATGCGTTCATCGCACCCGGACACCAGCACCTCTTGAAGGGAACGTGCGGGCCTGGGATACTGGTTCATGGACGTGTATTAGGGGATAAAATTACGACGGAATGCGCCGCAATCGATGCACTTTTCCGGCGTGAAAAACCGTAATCCAGCCGTGGTGGGAATCGTGAACCAAGCGAATGGGGTGTTCAAACGGACGCACTCCCTTAGGGTACGCATAAAGTCCTTCGAACTCGTTTGCACCTGTGGAATCTATGCGTTGCATGCGCAATCCTTGGGGCTCCGGCTCCAGCGCGTGCCACGCACCTTCTCCCAATCCACCCAACCACTGCGCATCAGAAGGTACGGACGCCGGGCGCGCCGGTTCTTGCACCTGACCCAAAATAGAATCGTTGCGCAAAGCGCCCGCGTGTTTTTTGGACATGGCCTTCAGGAGCCCGCTCCCCAAACTGATCATGGCCTTCCATCGATTGGGTTCGTACGTTTGAACGCGGCCTTCGAAAATTTGAAAACACACACCTTCGGTAGCGGCTGCGGCCACATTGTGGGCAGGTGCCGGTTTGTAGCTGATGGGCCAGCGAAGTTTGCGGCGAACGGGATGGTTGAGGGGCAAGGAGGCTCTGATAGCATCCGAGACAAAGCGGGAACAATTGGTGTGGTTGCGGCTCAAGCCCCCGTAGCGTTGGTACCCTTCTTCTTGCAATCCTTTGCAAAAATCTTTGATTTGGGCATAATCAACACCGCGACAGACAGAAAGCAACAGGGGGCCGTCGCCGTGGGTATCTGCCCCACGTGCCTCCAGCGCAACGCCCAGTTCGTCGGGATTCAATAGGATACCGTCGTCGGACCAACGGGCCAATGCGGGAAAGGTAACCTTGGGATCCGTCTCTGCACTGCGCACACGCCCAAACGGCCGCGGGGTAATGTACCGGCCAAAATCGTAGTATTCCACCTCTGGCTGGCCAATTTGCACCACCGCCATGGCAGCATGCCCCACGCGAAGGTTGGTATTTCGCACCAAGCCCAGGCGCTTCAAGAAGCGAATAATCTTTTCCTCGCCACGGGCAGTGGTTTCTGGCCAAGCAAGAACCAACACAACGCTTCGATAATCCGATTCCCGTTTCATTGCGACAAATGTCGGATAAATAGTACTTTTGGCGACTATGGTCAAAACAATTGTTGGTTTGGTGGTGGGGTTGGTGGCCTTCACTGCACTGGTTTATGGGGTTCAAATGCCTGATTTTCGGGCGGAACAAGTGGATTTACTCTATCGGTTGACGGGGGTGTACCTGGCGGTTGCCGCCCTGTGCTTTCTCCTGGGCGAGGCTACGGGCAACTACAGCCAAGTAGATAAATTGTGGAGCATTATTCCGTTGGTTTATGCCTGGATGGCCGCGTTTGCCAGTGATTTTGCCCCACGTCCCACGCTGATGGCCGGACTGGTTACCCTGTGGGGAGCGCGCCTAACCTTCAATTTTGCGCGACGTGGCGGCTACTCTTGGATTCCTTGGAAGGGCGACGAAGACTACCGTTGGTCGCTTTTGCGCGCGAATCCTGCGTTCAACCGCCCGTGGAAGTGGTCTTTGTTCAACCTCTTCTTCATTTCCCTGTACCAGCAAGGCCTCATCCTCCTCTTTACCCTGCCCATTGTGTACGGGTGGACGGCCGACGGTTCTGCACTTTCCGCAACCGACTGGCTCCTGGCCCTTGTGGTGGTGGTTTTGGTGGTTCTTGAATTCACGGCGGACCAACAGCAATGGAACTACCAAGAAGAAAAGCACCGACGCCGGAAAGCCGGTGAGGACCTGGGCGACTTCTACGCCGTTGGTTTCACCCACACCGGCTTGTGGCGTTGGATGCGCCACCCCAACTACGCCTGCGAACAAGCCATATGGATCGTGTTTGCGGCGTTTGCGGCTACGGCCACCGGTCTGTGGCTCACCCCAGCCTGGTTGGGAGCGGCTTTGTTGGTGGTTTTATTCAACGGCAGCGCGAATTTTAGCGAAGGCGTCACCGCGGAGAAATACCCAAAATTTGCTGCTTACCGCGAGAAAACCGGGAAGTTCCTGCCTAAATTTTGGTAGCCCTTCTTCGGGTTCCTGTGACTCAGGTCACGGGTAATGATGTAGCTATTTATGACTTTTACACCACCTGTGTGAATTAATCCACTGGTGCGCCGGTAAACGGCCAAAAGTTGAACTGACGGATGATGATGGTACTGGGATACTTTGCCTCGCTGCTGATTGGCCTTTCCTTGGGCCTCTTGGGGAGCGGCGGCTCCATTCTAACGCTGCCGGTATTGGTTTATTTGTTTCAGGTAGACCCCGAAGCCGGCACGGCCTATTCCCTAGTAATTGTTGGTACAACTGCGTTGGTGGGGGTATTGCCCAGAGCCTTTAAAGGCGAAGTGGATTTTGGAACCGCTTTATTGTTTGGTCTACCGTCCATTGCCGCTGTGTATGCAACCCGCGCTTGGTTGATGCCGGCACTGCCGGAACAATGGGGCCCCGTAACCAAAAGCCAAGGATTGATGCTGCTGTTTGCGGTGTTGATGGTGCTCGCGGCACGCGGCATGCTGAAAGGAAAAAAGGTACAAACCGTACAAAAAGAGCTCAGTCCCGCGGCCAAGGCCGCCGTAGTCTTGGGGGAAGGTGCCGGAGTTGGCGTCCTAACCGGTTTAGTGGGTGCCGGCGGGGGGTTCCTGATCATCCCGGTGCTGGTTTTGGTTACGGGTTTGGAAATGAAGCGCGCGGTGGGCACGTCCCTGCTCATTATTGCCGCAAAATCATTGATTGGGTTTACCGGCGACTTGGGTCACTTGAACCCGGACTGGCTCTTTTTGGGGCGTGTGGTATTGGTCGCATTGGTTGGTTTGGCGGTGGGTACCTTTGCTGCACAAAAGATTCCGTCGCAAAAACTTCAAAAGGGCTTTGGCTACTTTGTTTTGGCTATGGGCGCCTTTGTCCTGACCAAGGAACTGTTTTTTTAATTGAGTTAACGAGAATAATCGAGCTGCTATGACTGTTGAGCAAATTTACACGGGCTGTTTGGCCCAAGGTGCTTACTACATTGCCTCCGAAGGTGAGGCGGTGGTCATTGATCCCCTACGTGAGTCTGCACCGTACTTGGAGCGTGCGGAGCGCGACGGCGTTCGCATCAAGTACGTTTTGGAAACGCATTTTCACGCGGATTTTGTTTCCGGTCACGTTGCTTTGGCTGAAAAAAGCGGCGCCACCATTGTGTACGGTCCCAATGCCCAGCCGGACTTTTCGTTTCACAGCGCCCACCACGGCGAAGTTTTGAAGGTAGGTAAGGTCTCCATTGTGGTTTTGCACACCCCAGGCCACACCATGGAATCCACGTGCTACTTGCTCCGCGACGAAAACGGAAAAGACACCGCCTTGTTCTCTGGTGATACTTTGTTTTTGGGCGACGTCGGACGGCCGGATTTGGCCCAAAAGGCAGCACACTTGACCTTAGAGCAGCTCGCAACAACCTTGTACCGTTCCCTGCGGGAGGTTTTGATGCCGCTGGCAGACGACGTTACCGTGTACCCGGGCCACGGGGCCGGCAGTGCGTGCGGAAAAAACATGAGCAAAGAAACCGTCGGCACCCTGGGCGAACAGAAAGTAACCAACTACGCCTTGCGCGCGGACATGACGGAAGCAGAATTTGTGCGTGAGGTAACGGACGGTTTGATGCCTCCTCCCGCGTACTTCCCGTTGAACGTTGCCTTAAACAAAAAAGCCATTCCGGGATTTGAAGAATTGATGGCCGAACACGGCAAAGCCTTTGACCCCGCGGCCTTTGTGGCCATGGCAGACCAAATGGAAGCCCTTGTATTGGACACACGCGACGCGGAATCCTTCGCCAACGGACACATTCCCGGTTCCATCAACATCGGTTTGGACGGACAATTTGCTCCTTGGGTGGGCGCCTTGATCTCAGACATTCAGCAAAACATTTTGGTGGTTGCCGCAGAAGGCCGCGAAGAAGAGAGCATCAAGCGTTTGGCCCGCGTAGGGTACGACCGCGTTTTGGGCTTCTTGGAAGGCGGTTTTGCCGCTTGGCAGTCCGAAAAGCGTGAATTTGACACCGTTAAGCGCGTCAACGCGGACGAATTGGCAGCAGTATGTTCCTCCAACCCAACCGCAACGGTGTTGGACGTCCGCAAAACGTCCGAAAATTACTCCGAGCGTCTGCCGTCGGCCATCAACTTGCCGCTGGACGACCTCAACGTGCGTTTCAACGAGTTGCCGGAAGCCGACACCCTGTACATCCATTGCGCCGGCGGATACCGTTCCATGATTTTTGCCTCCATCCTGAAGAGCCGTGGGGTACACAACATCGTGGACGTGCGCGGCGGCTTTGGCGCCATTAAGAAAGCGGGATTGCAAGAGGTAACGGCCTACGTTTGCCCCAGCACCATGCTGTAAACACAGTTGTGCAGCGCTTCGCGGCGGTGCCTACAAAAGACCGAGCCGGCTCCGTTGGAGCCGGCTCGGTGCGTTTTGGGCCTGCGCCCCACAAAAAAAGCC
>CANHXZ010000091.1 GCA_947464785.1 Flavobacteriales bacterium
GGCATAAATTGATTCAAATGCGTTGTCGGGCACGGCGGACTACTGCCCGACGGTGTACACTGCGAGCGAAATGCCGACAGCCGTGCGGTAGGGAAGCACCATACGGCGGTTGTCGATCATCTCCAAACCTTCGTAGAAATAGGTGCCGGTGGCGTCTGCGGGCAGCGGAAAATCCCGACGCTCAAAGGAACCGTCGGGGAGTATTTGGGTAACCACGGGACCGTTCGCGGCGGGTATCTTTTTGGCGTTGGGCACGCTGGACTCGTTGGTGCCGTGGGCCAAAACAAAGGCTCCCACTTTGGGGGCGGTGAAGAGCCCCACTGCGGAATTGACGCGGTCCACGCTGAAATCGCGGATCAGTCGGGCGGAATACCGAATGCCGTTGGGCTGGGTGCCGAGCACCATTAAGTCCGAGTTAAAGGGTTTCGTTTTGTAGGACCCACCGCTCGCGTAGGTCATGGACCACGGAATGTTGGGGCCGGGCTGAACGCGGTACATGGATGTCAATTCGCCGCTGAAGTAGCGAAAAGCGGTGGGTTTGGTGTCCTCTTTCCAAGCGCCAACCCAGTCTGCGGGCAGGGGAAAGGTTCCGCCGCGCGGGAGGTCTACGCGCTGCAGGGGAATGCTGAAATGAAAGCATCGTTCGGGAATCCGGTAGGCCGACGGTGCCAAGATGCCGCCCAGGTCAAACTGCGCAGAATCGCTGTTGTACCGCACCCAGGTTCCCAAGGGCATTTGGTCCCGGGTGACGATCAGCTCGCCCTGGTAGACGGAGGTGCGCTCTCGCGAAAGCACGTAGTACGCAATGCCGTTGGGGCGGCTTTTGGATCTGCTGTGCTGCAAGGTGGTTAAGCCCACCAACTCGGGGGTCATTGAGAAGTGCATCAAGGACACGTTTCCGCCCCCAAAGTTGATTTTTTCCGTGCGCTCAAACACGGTTTTCAGGGTTTGGGTGTACACGCGCCAGGTCAGGATGGCGCGCTCGTTGCGGTCGTCCTCCAACTGCATGAAGGCCATCCCAAAGTGTTTGCCGGTTTGGGCAATGCGGAAGGCCACTTGGTCCGGGTCCGACGTACTGATTTCAAACAGGATTCGGAAGGAGGTTTTTGGGGTGCTGTCTGTGGGTTGAACCGAATAGGCAAGCAGCCGAAAAACCTTTTTTTCCGGCACGAATTGGGAGTAGAAAAAATGCGATACGCTGTCCATGGCCATGAAGCCGGCGGGGTAGATTTCCTTCCCCATAAACCGCATCAATACTGGGTTGATTTGGCTCACGGTATCTGCCTTTTGCTCCGTCCAGGAGAGGGGGGCGTAGTACCGCGTAGACGCCTTGCTTTGGTCTCCTCTTCCTTTGGGGTAGCGGGTAGTTAGCGATAGGACTCCGTGGGTGCTGTCCACCAATCCCACATGAATACCGTCCCAAGTATGTCCTTTTTCAAGCGTTTCTGAATGTACCGGAATGGTGTGCGATAGTTCAAAGTTTTGCCCCCAAACGTTCCCCGAAAAAAGCAAGGTGAAAACGGCGGGAACCAAAAGTTTAACAGAAAAGGAATAACGCATGGTTTTTTTTGGGTAATTTAGGCACATGGTAAAACGGTATTTAATGGGCCTCATGGCCTTTGTGGGGGTGTTGGTGGTGAGCAGCTGCGAGCCCTTGATCAATCCGGGGAAATCGGGAAAATTGGGAACTTCCGGATGCATCGTGTTGGACCAAGGGTCCAGCCAGCAAACGTTGGGCATTCCCTACGCTTGGAGATACTTGGAGTTCACGGACACCGCTTATGGGTATGTGCGCTACTCCAACTCCAGCAGCTGCCTTCCCGCAGTGGATCATTATGAGTATTTGTTGTACGACCTGTGGCGTTCGGAACCCAAGTTGGGATACGACCTGACCGCCCAGATAGCCGACTACTGCAGCGGATCCATGCCCTACGCGGTGCGCACCGGCTATTCGCCCGAAGGAAGTGAAAACGGTGAGTGGTACATCCCCACCACCTTTGAACTGTATCAGGCCTGGAAATTGGCCAGCAGCGATCCCGATCGATTTGGTCATTTGATGAACATCACCTACAGCTCCAGCGAGATCCACGAAGGCGAAGTGGCGTGCCTCACCTTTTGGCGGGACCGCGAACCAACTTTGTCGTTCCGGGACCCGACTGCGGGAACGCACGCGTTTCTCTTTTTCCGCGCTTATTGACGCAAGGGATTTGGAACTCACTTTTTGACCAGTGCCTTGGTTTCGCTGGGCAGGTGGGCGCCCCCTCCTAGTTTAAACCGAAGTCCAGTGTAAAAAGAGAATTTGGTTCCGTACTGGACGGGGTGAATTCCCGTGAAGACCTCTGCGTACCAATTGCGTTTTTGCGAACCGCGTTCCAGGGAACGTTCGCTGTAGCCAAATTCGCAGCCCGGTAGGTACCGAACGGCCAAGCGGTCTCCGCCGTTCAGCAAGCCGGTGTACACATTTTGATGCGCCAAGGGCAGAAGCAGGTCAAAATAGGAGGTTCTGAGGTCTACTTGGGCGTAGCGGCCGTCGCGCTTTTTCAACCGGATCACGGAAGCTTGTCCTGCGGTTTGTCCCACTCCCACGCGAAGCGCCTGATACCGATAGCCCAGCAGGTTGCTTTGGTCCTCAAAAGAGGCGTACCGGCCGCGGGAATTCAGGTTTTGGGTGAGGCCCACGCGCCAGGTTTTGAAGACGGTGGTTCCGTTCTCGTACTCAATGTAGTAGTTGGTGCTGGTGTTGCCGCGCGTGCGGTAGGCGACGGAGAGCGTCCCAATGGAGGGGCGCAGCTTGCGGCGGTACACGTGCGCGTACATCACGTTCCCGTTGACGCTCAGGAGCTCGGTGAAGGCGGGTAAGGTGAAACCAAACAGACCGCTTTCTCCGCTGTAGTCTTGGAAAGAAACCGGGGTGGCCATGAATTCCAAATTGGTGTGCAAAAACCAATCGTTTTTGGCGCTGTACACGTGGCTGTACCCCAATCCAAACCGAGGGTTGGGGTGGGAGTACTGCGCCGTCACGTAGAGGTTACCGGCCCGCAGCGGGCGGAACGGCAGGAACGAATTTTGGTAGATGTACGCGGTGTCCGTTATCACTCCGGGAAACGAATACGGAATCACTTGTTTGAGGTCCGACTGACCCCACAAAGCGGTGGATGCCAGGAGCAGACCGGCCGCGAGTTGCGTTTTGATGCTTATTCCCATGTGGATAGAATTTGCTGGAGGTCCAGCGTGAGTTGTGGTTGATTGGTTGCGGGAGCCGTACCGACTGCTTTCAGTTGAAGCGGACGCGCGTTTTGGGCCAAATAGAGGGTAGCGCCGGCCGGAACCTGCACCGGCAGGCTGGATGCCCCGCGCACCACAAAACTTTTTTCCACCGAGAGGTAGACCCGGATGGGGGTGGATGCGGTGTTTTTCAGGACCACCGTGGTTTGTCCTGCGGCCGGGCCGCTGGTCGGTGCTCCGGTGGGTGCGGTTGCCGCAGGGGTAGTTGCTCCTGGGGTGGATGCCGAGCCAGCGGTTGCCGAGGTTGCGGTAGCTGGGCTGGATGCCACCGCGGGGGTGGATGCTGCGACCGCAGGTGCCGCGGAGGTTGCGGAAACGCTGGCAGCCGGCGCGGCCAAAGGCACGCTGGTCAGGCCAAATTTGGCCCGCAAGGATTCCGGGAGGTAGTCTACGGTGGTCAACTCAGAGGCCGGCTTGCGGAGGGCGTCTGCCAGAGCATTTTCTTCCGCTTTTTTCATCAGTTGTGCGTAGCGCTCCTTTTTGGAGTCGGGCAATTCGTACGGGATGGTTTGGTAGTTGCGGAACTTAAAACGGTAACTGTCTGTGGTGTGATCCAACCACATGGCACCTATTGTTAAACCAAACACCGAGCGGTAGACGTCTACCGCATTGGCGGTGGGGTAGAAACGGGGAATCACCGCCGCCGCCGCTACCGGCAACACCACCACCGCCGGAATTTGAATCCGATTCAAGGGGTGTTTCTTGCGCAAAAGAACCAAGGTGTCCAGCGGCACGTTATCCGCTTTGACGACGAGTTTTACGGAACGATCTCCCAATTTGTAAATGGGTAACCATTCGTTGGTTGCGCCCAACGTGGAGTTTTCATCGCCCAATTCCAACGGTACGTCCGATTGGATTTTCACGAACGCGTCTTTTTGCACCTTGAGCAAGGAGCAGCTGGAGGTGAGGAGGAGGATCAAGCCGGCAGCAACCAAAGGCGCTTGGACGCGGAGTGTGGGTTGTCCTGCGCGGCGTGTTTTTTGGGGTGTCTTCATTCTTTTGTTGCTGCTTCTTCTTCTTTTTGTTCTTCCTCTTTTTCCCCAACATTCACGGAGGTTCCGACGGACTGCAACCACCAGCCAATCATTTTTTTGGCGGTTTTCTTGGGCGACCCGGCCTGGAAACGGACGGCGTCTACGGCGCGTTGGTTGTTGGTGTCAAACGTGACCAAAAACGAATTGTACAGGGGGCTGCCCAAACTGAGCCGGGACACGCGCTGGGACTTGAGGGCATCCTTCCAATTCAGGGCGTCGTCGGTAAATAAAGAGATGGTGGAGTTCCAGTTGGTCATGTAGGCCATGTCTTCCAACCAGTAATCCAGCGCCAGAACCCGGTTGCGCACCTGCGGGTCTGCGTGGATGCGCGTTGCGGCAAAGGGCAGGTAGTTGCCTTGCGGACGCTCCTCCAAATCTACGAGCAAGCTGCTTTCCAAATAGTCGCGTGTTTTTGCGATTTGCTCCATCAGGGGCTCGCCGTTGCTGTGGTAGTAGATCGACGCCGGCAGCAGGGTGGTGCTGTTGGGACGCACGGAGCGGTCGTCGGCTTCTTTGCCCTCCACCACCGTGGCGGTGCGCGCAAAGTACTTTTGGTCCGTGGCCGTGGCGACTCCCTTGCGGAAGGCGCTGGCGTACACCAACGTATCCGTTACGCCGCACAAAAGGGGGTGTTCCAAAGGAAGCATTTTGACGGAGAGAGAACGCTTGGCTTGCCCCGCAAGGTTGGCGGTGATGCGTTGGGCCATTTCGCTTTTGGGGTGGGCTTTTTCCGTTTCCACTGCCCGACGGAAGGCCAGCAAGACCAAGTCTTTTTTGGGAATGTTGGTCAGGAACCAATGCAGGGAGGAAATTTCGCCCTCAAAATCCGAGTGCAAACCGATTTCCTTGTCAAAATTGTTGTCCATCCGCAGGGTGGTGAGGGCCCACAAGGCGTGCATGCCCAACAAGGTGGGTTCGTTGGGGTGGGCGTTGAATTCCTCGTACAGGGTGTGGAGGTAGTTGTGGTGCACGCTCTGCAGAAAAATCTCTTCGTTTTGAACCGATTTTTGGAGCGCTTTGAAGTGCTCTTTGCTGTCCACCAAATACGACCTTCCGCTGCCGGGGACGTACCCAATTTCGTTCAATTTGGCCTGAAAAGCGGTTTGACGGCGGTAGGCATTGGGGTGGGAGGAGCGGGAGTCGTCCAGCTTGTCTTGGGGGGTGATGGGGCGCGGTGATTCTATGAAGGCGACCGCTTGCGGCATCCAACATTCGGGAACCAAGGATTCAAACGGAAAGGGGAAGTCGCTCAGGGGGAGGTAGCTGTAGGCCAACAAATCAAACAGTTGGGTGACGTCGTCCAGGCGGTAACCGCTCTCCTTGAGGAAGCTGTTCAGCGCTTTGGTGTCTGCTTCCAGCTCGCGGCTGTGGCTGTACCGGGTGCTGAAGCTGGCCAGTTGAACGTTGTCTGAGTCGTTGGTTCCAAACGGATTGCGGATGGATTTGACGCTGTGTTCCTCCGAGAAGTGGATGATTTCGTGGGCAATGATGCCCGCCACTTGAGCTTCGGATAAGCAGCGGCTGAACATGCCCGTGGTGAAGCGCAAATCGCCGGAAATGCTCATGAACGCCCCGGGATCTGGGTTGATTTCCAGGTGCACGCGTATGCTGTCCCGAAGCGCCGGTTGGTCCTTTAGGAGGTGGTCTTTGATCTTGTTGAGGTAGCTTTGCACCGGGTGGTCAAAGGCCAACTTTCCCTCCAGCAAGGCGTCCTGCGTGGCATAGCGAGACAGCAATTTGGACATCGTGATGCGCCGATCCGTCAGGGTTGCAGACTCCTCCAGTTGCTTAAAGCGAGCTGCCCAATCGCTTTCCGTAGTGCGGTACGCTTGGGGAATGGGCTGGTTGGAAAACCACAGGTAGGGTTGCGGTGCGGACGTCGGTTGCGCGGCTGCGCTGAAGGCGACGGGGGCGGAGAGTAGTAGCATCCGGATGCCCGTACGCCAAAGGACTGAAATCATGCACAAAAGACTCCGAATGCGATCGCGAGTAGTCAAATATAAGAAATAGTTGAAAGTCGATAACTAAA
>CANHXZ010000092.1 GCA_947464785.1 Flavobacteriales bacterium
ACGCCTGATGGTGCTGGGTAATCTGGCCCTTCTGCTGGGCACCCATCCGGACGAGGTGGACGCCTGGTACCTGGGTGTTTTTGTGGATGCCTTGGAATGGGTGGAGCTGCCCAATGCCCGCGGCATGAGTCAGTTTGCCGACGGCGGAATCGTGGGGACCAAACCGTACGTTTCCACCGGTCAGTACCTGAAAAAACAAGGCAACTACTGCGGAACCTGTTGGTACTCCGTCGATCAAAAAACAGGCCCGAAGGCTTGCCCCTTAAACGCTTTGTACTGGGACTTTCACGCTCGACATAGGGCAATGCTGGAACCGTTGCCGCGAATTGGTTACGCCTACCCCACCTGGGACAAAATGGACCCCAACCACCGCATAGCCCTTCTGGAACAAGCGGCCGTTTGGCACGCCCAACGAGACACCCTCTAAACCATGCCCACTCCTCCCGCCTACTGCTACTGGATCCGAAACGACCTGCGCCTGCACGACAACCGCACGTGGGAAGCCCTGTGCGCGCACCGCGCGGCCCACGCTCCAGACGCTCCGGTATTCGCCGTCCTGTCCGGCCCAAGCGGCTGGGATGAGGCCTCGCCGTGGGGGTGGCCGCGATTCTCCGAAGCGCGCATGAACTTTTGGAAATCGTCGGCAGCGGGCTTTGCCCGCGCCTGGACCAACGCGCAGCTGGGCGAACTTTTGGAATGTTGGGGGAAGGCACCGTACGAATGGACGGGGGTGCTTGAGTTGCCCCAGGGTTCCTGCTTATTTGCCTCCCGCGGCCACGGATTCGACGAGTCTGCCGCAGAGGCGCAAACCAAACATTGGGCCCAGAAAAACGGCCTGGAAGTACACTGGGTGGAAAACCACGACGTTTGGGATCCGTCGGACTGGAATTTTCGCCTGAAAGACCTGCCCCCAACCTTCACCGGTTTTCGGAAAAAACTGGAAAAGGGCACGCCGCTGGTCTTGCCAGCCTTTACTCAACCCCTTGCGTACGCTGCAGCACCCGCATTGCTTCCGGAGCACCATCCCCACACCAGCTTTCCGTTCGCCGGAGACGAAGCCAGCGCCCTGGCGCACGTGCGTCGCTTCATCTGGGAATCGGACGGGCTTGCGCGTTACAAGGAAACGCGGAACGGCCTATTGGGCGTTCCGTATTCCGGAAAAATAAGTCCGTGGTTGGCCACCGGCGCCCTCTCCGTTCGCTGGGTTTGGGCAGAAGTCGTTCGGTTTGAACGCGAACGCGGCAGAACCGATGGCAGCGAATGGTTCCTGCTGGAATTGCTCTGGCGCTCCTACTTTCTCTGGGCCGCACGAGCCGACGGCCCCAAACTTTTTGGCCCACAACCCGCCCACTTCCAACCCGAGAAATCGTCCGCCTTCCTGAAGTGGTCCCGCGGTGAAACTCCAGACTCCTTCGTCAACGCCGGCATGCACGAACTGGTTGCCACGGGCTACCTGAGCAACCGACTGCGGCAAAACGTGGCTTCTTTTTTCATCCACAACCTAGGCCTTCCTTGGGCCGTGGGCGCGTCCTTTATGGAACACCACCTCCTGGACTACGAAACGGCCTCCAACTGGGGCAACTGGGCCTACATCGCTGGAGTAGGTCGCAACCCGGGAAATCGCCAACCGTTCAACACCGTGCGTCAAGCGGATTTTTACGATCCCGATGGAACCTACCGCCGCACGTGGAACTAAACTTAATTAAAAAGTTTATTTAAAGCTTCGTAATCAGTTTTATTACAACTAATTACTTCGCCATTTAAAGTGTTTTTTATAAACACCTCATCGCCTTCTATGCGCTGAACCACCCAGGTAATCCCGCGCTGTTCTGCCCAGGCATACTGTTTCTTGGTGGCCGCCGCATCTGGATAGAATTCCGCCGAAATTCCGGCCGCGCGCCACGCGCGAACCGCCGCATACAAAGCATCCGCGGCCGCTGCGTTCTCCGGATGAAGCGCCAAAATTTGGGGTGCACTTTGCAGCGTGGATGGAAAGGCATTCAACTCCTCCAAACAAAGAACAATTCGGTCCAAACCGAAGGAAATACCGATTCCAGAAACCCCTTTAACGCCGAAAATAGAAGTCAAATCGTCGTACCTGCCGCCACCGCCTACACTGCCCAAAGCCACGCCCAAGGCGCGAACCTCAAAGATGGCGCCGGTGTAGTAGTTCAATCCCCGCGCCAAGGTCAAATCCAGCACCACCGCATCCGGACGGGACACCCGGTCCAGCACAAAACGGATTTCGGTCAAACCTTGAAGACCTTCCGGATCATCGCCCACCAAATGCTCCAAATACTGAAGACTTTCCTGGGTGGAACGTGGCACCGAAAGCCAATCCTCCAAGGCACCCACGTGGGATTCGTCGGCACCTTTTTCGCGCAATTCCTTCAGTACGCCTTCCACCCCGATTTTATCGAGTTTATCTACAGCCACCGTAAAATCCACCAACGCCGCACCAAAGCCAAAACGTCGGGCCAACGCTGCCAAGAGCGCCCGGTGGTTCAGGCGGATTTCCACCGGCAAATCCAAGCGGTCAAACGCATAGGAATACAAGTCTACGAGTTCAACCTCCTGATACAGACTTCGGGATCCCACAACGTCTGCATCGCATTGGTAAAATTCGCGAAAACGTCCTTTTTGCGGACGATCTGCACGCCAAACCGGTTGAATTTGGTACCGCTTGAACGGAAGTGCCAATTTTCCGTGGTTTTGCGCCACGTACCGAGCAAAGGGAACCGTCAAATCGTAACGAAGCGCTTTGTCCGCAATTTGCGAAGCTTTGGGCGCGGCGCCTTCCGCAACCGCTTCCAGAAAATTCCCGGACTTCAGGATTTTAAAGATCAATCGATCTCCTTCTTCACCGTACTTGCCCATCAACGTGTCTAAATTCTCGAACGACGGGGTTTCCAACGGCCCAAAACCGTGCAACTCAAACGCTTGGCGCAGAAGATCCACCACATACCGGCGCTTGGCCAAGTCTGCAGCGTTAAAATCTCGGGTGCCTTTGGGCGTTGACGGAGCGGATGCCATGTTTCTTGGGACGTTTGGAATTATTGATCTTTCGTCAACTTCTTGTACTTGAACTTCTTGGGCTCCACATTGCCCATGCGTTTCCTGCGGTTCTCCTCGTAATCCGAGAAACCACCCTCAAAATAGTAGACCTGTGAATCTCCTTCAAAGGCCAAAATGTGCGTGCAAACGCGGTCCAAGAACCAACGATCGTGCGAGATGATCACGCCGCAACCGGCAAAGTTGTCCAGACCTTCCTCCAGAGCACGTAACGTGTTGATGTCCAAGTCGTTGGTTGGCTCGTCCAACAGCAACACGTTTCCTCCTTCTTTCAGGGCCATGGCCAAGTGCAGACGGTTGCGCTCTCCACCGGAAAGGATGCCCACTTTCTTGTTTTGATCCGCTCCTGCAAAGTTGAAACGGCTGAGGTAAGCACGAGCATTCACGATTTGCCCGCCCATTTCAAATTGTTCCTGACCGTCCGCAACAATTTCAAAAATGGTCTTTTCCGGACTGATCTTTTCGTGCGTCTGGTCCACGTAGCTGATTTTCACCGATTCACCCACCGTGAACGAGCCCGCATCCGGTGCGAACTGGTTCATGATCATCCGGAAAATGGTGGTCTTACCGGCACCGTTGGGTCCAATGATTCCAACGATTCCCGCGGGCGGCAAGGTGAAATTCAAATCTTCGTACAGCACTTTGTCGCCAAAGGTTTTGGCCACGTGCTCCGCGTTGATGACGTGGCTTCCCAGGCGCGGACCGTTGGGGATGAAGATCTCCAAATTGGTTTCTTTATCCTTTTGCTCCGCGCTCATCAATTTATCGTAGTTCGCCAAACGCGCCTTGGACTTGGCCTGACGGCCCTTGGGATTCATGCGCACCCATTCCAATTCGCGTTCCAAGGTCTTCCGACGCTTGCTCACTTGCTTTTCTTCTTGCTCCATGCGCTTGGTCTTTTGGTCCAACCAGCTGGAGTAGTTTCCTTTCCACGGAATGCCTTCGCCCCGGTCCAATTCCAAAATCCAACCGGCTACGTTGTCCAAGAAGTAACGATCGTGGGTTACGGCGATGACCGTACCGCGGTACTGCTGCAAGTGGTGCTCCAACCACAGGATGGACTCTGCGTCCAAGTGGTTCGTGGGTTCGTCCAACAACAAGACGTCTGGATTGCGCAACAACAAACGGCACAACGCCACCCGTCTGCGTTCACCGCCGGACAGTACCGCAATGGAGGCATCGCGCTCCGGGCACTGCAAAGCGTCCATGGCACGGTCCAGTACCTGATCAATTTCCCAAGCGTTGGAGGCATCGATTTTGTCCTGCAATTCGGCCTGACGGTTCATCAATTTTTCCATTTTCTCCGGATTCTCGTATACTTCCGGCAGACCAAACTGATCGTTAATGCTGTTGTACTCGTTCAAGATGTCCATGACCTCTTGAACACCTTCTTGAATGATTTCAATAACGGTTTTGGACTCGTCGAGCTGCGGCTCCTGTTCCAAATAGCCCACGGAGTACCCGTGCGCCCAAACCACGTCGCCTTGGAAGCTCTTTTCAATCCCGCCAATGATTTTCAGCAAGGTGGATTTTCCCGATCCGTTTAAACCAATGATGCCGATTTTGGCTCCATAGTAAAAACCCAGGTAGATGTCCTTGAGGATTGCTTTGTTGTTGTGTGGCAGGATTTTTGAAACCCCGCTCATGGAAAAAATCACTTTGTTTTCGTCGGCCATGGCTCTATATTCTTTCAGCTTGCAAATATCGCGTTTCTTTGCGGAAGCCATGGCACACCCCATCCGGAACTTTTCTTTTTGGGCCCTCTTTTTCCTGCTGCTGGGCAGTTCGGAGTTGGGGGCGCAAACCAACTGGGTGCACGGTGTAGTTCTTGAAGAAAAAACGAACATGCGCTTGCCCTCGGTTGCCGTGGTCAACGTTCGGAGCGAGCAAGGCGTTCGAACCAATCGTTCGGGTCGATTCTCTTTGGCCGCTCAACCGGGAGATACCCTGGTGTTTTCCCAGCCCCTGTTTTCGTACCTGCGGTACATCGTCCCACTACGGGCACCGGACAGCATCGTGGTGGTGCTCAAACCGCAAAATTTGTTGTTGAACGAGGCACCGGTCAAAGGCTACCGAATCACCATGAATGAGCCGGTTGCCATGGAGGTACAGCCGCCCGCGCGGCCCAGCGGCGAGCTCATCAGAACGCCTCAGTCCCTTGCACCTACCCTGGCCAACCCCGTGGACTTCTTCTACGAAATGTTTGGGAACCGACCGCGCCAGCTCCGCGAGTTGCGGACGCTTTTGGCTGCGGAATCCTACCGCGAACGCCTGAACCAAAGCAGAAACCGGTCCGCTCTCTTTGAGTTAACGGGGCTGGAAGGCGAAAAAGTAGAGCAGTTCCTCCTCTACTGCCGGCTCAACCGTTCGCAAATCGACGCTTCCACAGACTACCAGTTGTTGGAAAGCCTGTTGGCCTGCTACGCCGAATTTGACGCGGTTGAGGAACAACCGGCAGAGTCGTTGGATTGATTAACGGCTGTAGTTCGGTGCTTCGCGCGTGATGGTGACGTCGTGCGGATGACTTTCCGCCGCTCCCGCCGTGGTGATGCGCACAAAACGACCGTTCTTCTGCAGGGTTTCAACGTCTTTAGCTCCACAGTACCCCATTCCGGCGCGCAAACCGCCAATGAACTGGTACATCACTTCGGCCACTTCGCCTTTGTAGGGAACGCGCCCCACAATTCCTTCCGGAACCAATTTCTTGATGTCGTCTTCCACGTCCTGGAAGTAGCGGTCTTTTGAGCCGGCCTGCATGGCTTCAATGGAGCCCATGCCGCGGTAAGACTTGAACCGACGACCGTCCAGGATGATGCTTTCCCCGGGCGCCTCCAAGGTGCCCGCAAAAAGAGAGCCGAGCATGACGGAGTCCGCCCCAGCCGCAATGGCCTTGACTATATCGCCGGTGTAGCGAATTCCTCCGTCGGCAATGACCGGAACGCCGCTACCCGCAATAGCTGCAGCTACTTCCATCACGGCAGATAACTGCGGCACGCCGACCCCCGCAATGATTCGGGTGGTGCAGATGGAACCCGGGCCAATGCCCACTTTGACGGCGTCGGCACCAGCCTCCACCAAGTAACGAGCTGCCTCCGCCGAGGCGATGTTGCCCACCACCACATCCAGCTGGGGAAACTTGGCCTTTACGGCCTTCAAGGCATCCACCACTCC
>CANHXZ010000093.1 GCA_947464785.1 Flavobacteriales bacterium
CAGGACTTCCGCCAAGGCCTCCATCCGCGGGTGCATCATGTATTCCACGTGGTCCGGGGTGAGCATGTATTCGGTCCAAACGTTTCCTTGGCTGCCCAAAATGCGCTTTTGCTCCTCGGGGGTGAGGCCGTCGGGCACCACCGAATAGAGGTACACCGCTTCCACCGGATTGTATCCGCCGATGGCGTGCGGCTCGCCGTCTACCTTCGCTTGGTAGTGGTCAAAGTAACAGGGTTTTCCGGGGGTCATGATGGCGTTGTGGCGGCTCTTCGCAGCCGCTTTGCCGCCTTCTTCCCCGCGCCAACTCATGACGGTGGCGTTGGGGGCCAGTCCGCCTTCCAAAATCTCGTCCCAACCAATAATTTTCTTGCCGCGTGCGTTGGCAAAGCGCTCCATGCGTTGGATGAAATAGGACTGCAGTTCGTGGGCGTCCTTCAAGCCCTCGGTCCGCATGCGGGCGGTGCAACGGGCACACTCGTTCCACCGGTTTTTGGGGCATTCGTCGCCCCCGATGTGGACGTATTCGCCCGGAAACAGGGCAAAAACCTCGGTGAGTACGTCCTCCAGAAAGGCAAAAGTGGAGTCGTTACCGGCGCAGAAGACGTCGTCAAACACCCCCCAGCCGCGCGCAACTTCCAAAGGTTTTTGCCGGCAGCTCAGTTCCGGATAAGCGGCCAAAGCCGCCAAAGCGTGCCCGGGCATTTCAATTTCGGGTACCACCCGGATGTGCCGTTCGGCCGCGTAGGCCACTACCTCGCGAATCTCCTCTTGGGTGTAGAAGCCCCCGTAGCGTAGGGTGTCGAAGTACTGAAGGGAATAGGGACCTTGCTGGGAGCCGCTTCGCCAGGCGCCAATTTGGGTCAAAAGCGGGTATTTTTTGATTTCAATGCGCCAGCCTTGATCGTCCGTGAGGTGCCAATGAAACGTGTTCATTTTGGCGCGCGCCAGGGCGTCGAGGTGTTTTTTGAGGAACTCCACACCGAAAAAATGGCGGGAAACGTCCAGGTGCATGCCGCGGTAGGCAAAGGCCGGACGGTCTTCTACCTCCACTACCGGCAGTCGGTAAGCGTGCGCTGCGGTGTCCTCCACAGCGCACTGAAATAGGGTTTGCAGTCCGTAAAAGACGCCCGCGTCACTTCCTCCTTCCAGCATGATTTTGCCGGGCCGAACCCGCAGTCGGTACCCCTCCGCGGGAAGGGAGGCGTCCACGCTCAATTGCGCGCTCCATTCTTTGGGCTGTGCGGTGGAGGTGCGCGGTGCCAGCAGGCTGCACCCGTTCCACCACGAGCGGAGCACCTCCGCCTCACTTTTTAAGGCTGCGGGTGCTTTGAGATTCAACGTTCCCCGGAGCACGGTGTTTTGATCCCCCACCTTCCAGGTGGAAGGAGCAGGAACCACGTTTAGCCCGGGCGTTTTCGAATTGTTTTGGCCCCAAAGCGCCGACGGCCCGCTCAAGAAGGTCAAAATCAGCAAGGCGTGCCCCATAAATTTGAAAGAGGTAAATCGATGTGCCATGCGTCCAAGATACGGACCTATTTTTGCACCATGCACAATTTGGAAGGTCGTCGGGTTACCGTTTACTGCGCAGGAAGCGCAAAAGTTCATCCCAAGTATTTGCGCGCTGCGGAGGTTATTGCTTCAGACCTGGTGGACGCCGGCGCCTCCTTGCTTTTTGGCGGTGGGAAAACCGGCCTGATGGGCCATTTGGCCACCTGCGTGCTGGATCGGGGCGGTAAAGTGCAAGGCGTGATGCCCTACCTATTAAAGGAGATTGAAATGAACCACCCCGGCGTGGAGGATTTCACCTACGTGTACACCATGGCGGAGCGCAAAGCGCTCTTGCTCCAAGACACGGCCGGTTTGGTGGCGATGCCCGGCGGTACCGGCACGTTGGACGAGCTCATTGAAGCCGTTACCTTGAAGCGGTTGGGCCAATACCTTCAACCCATTGTCTTGCTGAATCAGGACGGCTTTTACGATTCCCTCATTGCCCTCATCGACCGCATGGTGGACGAAGAATTCATGAACCCCGAACACCGCAACTTGTGGACGGTTGTGGCGCACCCCAACGAGGTGGTTCCTGCCCTGAAAACCACACCGTTGTGGGATGCTCAGGCGGTTCTTCGCGCGGCGGTCAAGTAGGTCTTTTGGCCCGACAACGGTCGTCCGGCTGTTCCTTGTCACTCCTTCATGTAAAATATTTGTAAAGTGCGTGCTCAATTCATTGCGATTCGGAGCGATTCACTTACTTTTGCCCTCAATCTCAAAAAAGTAATTCAACAGAAAACCCCCATGAAAAAGGTTTTTGCTTCCGCGCTTTTGGTCGCCCTGGCATTCCAAGCGCCCGTATTTGCCCAAGATGCAGCTGCACCTGCTGCAACAGAAACAGCTGCACCGGCTGAAGCGACGGACACCGCCGCCGCCGCTGCTGAGGAAACAACTGAGGCTGCTGCCGCTCCTGCAGAGGAGTCCAGCTACACTCAAGTATTTAAAAAGAAGTTCATCGAAGGCGACCCCATCTGGATGGCGCCGGTTTTGTTGGTATTGATCATTGGTTTGGCCGTAGTTATTGAGCGTTTGTTGTACTTGACCTTCGCTTCTTCCAACAACGCCAAGTTCTTGAGTGAAGTTGAAGCTGCCTTGAACAAAGGTGGTGTTGATGCCGCAATGAAAGTGGCGTACGAGCACCGCGGCCCCGTGGCTACTTTGGTGTACCAAGGTTTGGCCCACTACGGTGAAGGAATGGACATGGTAGACAAGTCCATCGTTGCGGTTGGTTCCGTTGAAAACGGAAAACTGGAGCGCAACATCACTTGGATTGCCTTGTTTATTGCCTTGGCCCCGATGTTGGGTTTCTTGGGAACGGTTGTAGGTATGATTCAGGCGTTCGATGCCATCGAAGCTGCTGGTGACATTTCTCCGACCTTGGTTGCCGGTGGTATTAAAGTGGCCTTGTTGACCACCGTATTCGGTCTGATTGCCGCCATGATCTTGCAGGTATTCTACAACTTGATCCTCTCCATGGTAGACGGTATCGTCAACAAAATGGAAGACGCATCCATCTCCTTCTTGGACATGATGATTTCGTTCGACAAAAAGAACGGTAAATAAGGAATCATGGAAGGGTTATTGGCCAAATACGGCAAGTGGATCGCCATCGCCCTGGGGGTGATTGGTTTGATTCCTTCGCTTGTTGTTTACTTCGTTGAAGGGAAACAACTGGAAAAAACCGTTGAGTACGGTTTGTACTTGACGTACATCATCTCTTTGGTGGCTATTGCAGCAGCTATTGGTGGTGCAGTACGTGGGATTTTAATCAACCCGAACGGAGTTCGCTCTACTGTATTGGGTGTAGGATTTCTTTTGGCCATTTTGGTGGTTTCCTATCTGTTTGCAGACGGAAGCGATTACATGGAGTACCAGAAAATGAAGATGACCGAGTCCGGTTCACGCTGGGTAAGTGCTGGATTGAATGCCTTGAACATCATGTTGGCCTTGTCTACTTTGGTCGTGGTCTTCTCTGCTTTGTACCGCGCGGGTTTGATCCGATTGCGCAAATAACTGAGTCATGGCCAAGCGTTCAGTACCAGAAATCAATGCGGGCTCGATGGCGGATATCGCCTTCCTGCTGTTGATTTTCTTTTTGGTAACCACCACGATGGACGTGGACAAGGGATTGAACCGTAAGTTGCCGCCGTGGGACGATAACCCCATCAAGGAGACATCCACCATCAAGGAAAAGAACGTTTTCGTGGTGTTGGTCAACGGTCAGGACCAATTGTTGGTTGAAGATGAGTACATGGATGTGCGTGATTTGCGTCAAGCAGCCAAGGAATTCATCGACAACAATGGCGACGGTTCTTGCGACGTCTGCAAAGGAAGCCGCGATCCAGAATCGTCGGACAATCCGGCAAAAGCCATCATTTCGCTTCAGAACGACCGGGGTACCTCCTACGAGACCTACATCAAAGTTCAGAACGAATTGGTCGCTGCTTACAACGATTTGCGCGATGAATTGGCTCAATCCCAGTTTGGTAAGCCTTTTGATTTATTGGGCGAAGAAGCTAAGAAGTTTGTGCAAGACAAATATCCTCAGATCATTTCCGAGGCCGAACCCGTTAGTTTAGGAGGACGTTAATATGGGACGCATTCGTAAAAAGAAGTCCGGAGGGACGCCTGAGCTCTCAACCGCTTCGTTGCCGGATATCGTATTCATGTTGTTGTTTTTCTTCATGGTTACTACAACCATGCGTGAGGTAGATTTGAAGATCTCTTTGAAGAAACCCCGTGCTACGGAAATTCAAAAATTGGAGCGCAAAGATTTGGTAGCCTACATCTATGTGGGTACTCCCAAGAATGCTGCTACGTACGGCACAGAACCGCGTGTTCAGCTGGACGATCAATTGGCCACAACCCAGGACATTGGTGGATTCGTGGTAGTAAAACGCGAAGAAATCAACGAAAAGGAGCGTCCCTTGATGACGGTTTCGATCAAGTCAGACATCAAGGTGCGCATGGGTTTGATTGGAGACATCAAGCAAGAACTGCGCAAAGCACAGGCCTTGAAGATCAATTACTCCACCAATCCTACTACCTCAGAGGAATTGTTTAAGGAATATTGAGTTCCTTTTTTAGTAGAGAAAACCCCGCCTCGGCGGGGTTTTTTATTGGGGCTGGTGGCTTTTTGACCCCACGGCGAGTTGGGTTTTCGTCCGGCTGGTTCGTACGCCCTTTTGGGGTTATTCTTCTGTCGTTGGTGCTGGCGCACTAGGTTCCGCGGGCTGATTGCGGTGCGCGCGGTACAGGAAGAAGCCCAAGGCAGCGGAGAGAAGTGTCGTTCCAACGATCAGTCCTGCCGAATGCGGCGGTTGGTCTGCAAAGCCGTATTCCGCCGTTGGGCTGAGTTTGGCTACCAGTAAGGTCAGGCCGTTGTGCGCAAAGTGTGCGGCCATGGGAACCCAGAGTTGCTGGGTTTGCGCGTAGGCCAGTCCCAAAAGCAAACCGGCCCCCAATAAAAAGGGCAGTTGGCTCAGGCTCAAATGAGCTGCGGCAAAAAGCAGGGTGGAAAACAAGAGGGCCATTCGCTTGCCGTAGGCCTCCTTCCACAACGGGAGCAAGGTGCCGCGGAAGAAGAACTCTTCGCCCAGGGCAGCCACGGGAACCAATACCAGAGCCACGCCCCATTGATCCACGAGGAGCGGCGCATCCAGCAAGGTTTGGATGCGGGTAGCTTGTTCGGCTTCAGCCGTCCACCAGTCTGCAAGCACGGGCCACGCGCTGAGACCTTCCCGCCAGTACCAGGAGATTTGTTCCAAACCAAAGGCAGCGAGTGGGGGGAGTGCGGCCCAGGCGAGCAAGACAGCCCAAGGCAGTGCGGGCGCTGGAGGGGTGAGATCGGGCAGGCCTTGGATTTGACGGCGGGTCCGAATCCAGGCCGCGGGCAGTACAAAGAAACCGACGGCCGCAAACAGTTGCAGCATCCAATCGCGTCGGGGGGTATCTCCGTACAGGCTGGTCAGGGGCTCCATCGCCAAGGCGGCTACCGTACTTCCCAGTGCAAAAGCCAACAAAAGGGTCCACAAGGCTTCCAATGCGGGTTTTACTGGAGGGTTTAAGGGGTTCATTGTACCTTTGCGTTTGGATTCATGGCGAAGATAGCACACATCGACCTTGGGGAATTTCCCTTGCTTCTGGCGCCCATGGAGGACGTCAGCGATCCGCCGTTCCGCAAACTCTGCAAGGAACAGGGCGCGGACATGATGTACACCGAGTTCATTTCCTCAGAAGGATTGATTCGGGACGCCGCCAAGAGTTTGATCAAGCTAGACGTTTTTGAGTACGAACGCCCCATTGGCATTCAGCTTTTTGGCAGCGAGATCAGCAGCATGCGCGAGGCCGCGGAGATCGCAGAAAAGGCGAATCCGGATTTGATCGACATCAACTACGGGTGCCCGGTGAAGAACGTGGCCTGCAAAGGAGCGGGGTCGGCCCTACTGCAAGACATCCCCAAAATGGTGGCCATGACGAAGGAAATCGTGGACGCCGTGGGGTTGCCGGTGACGGTCAAAACCCGTTTGGGGTGGGACGACAACACCAAGAATATTTTGGAGGTTGCCGAACGTCTGCAAGACATAGGAATTTCAGCGTTGAGCATTCACGGGCGCACCCGGCA
>CANHXZ010000094.1 GCA_947464785.1 Flavobacteriales bacterium
ATACGCCAGTGCAGCAAAACTTACCACGAGCATGAGCACGCCGCCCATCCCAAAAAAGTGCATGGGGCGTCGGCTGAACTTGGTGACCACGGTGAGGGTGAGCAGGTCCAAAAAGCCGTTGACAAAGCGCTCCAAACCGAATTTGGTGGACCCGTACTTCCGGGCGCGGTGCTCCACCACTTTTTCGCCGATGCGCGCAAATCCGGCGTTCTTGGCCAAAACAGGAATGTAGCGGTGCATTTCGCCTTGTACTTCCACGGCCTTCACCACTTCGTTGCGGTAGGCCTTGAGGCCGCAGTTGAAATCGTTCAGCTCGATGCCGCTCATTTTGCGGGTGGCCCAGTTGAACAACTTCGTCGGCAGCGTTTTGGTCAGAGGATCGTAGCGCTTTTTCTTCCAGCCGGAAACGACGTCAAAACCGTCTTTGCGGATCAGGTCCACCAAAGCGGGAATTTCGTCCGGAGAATCCTGAAGATCCGCGTCAAGTGTGATAACCACCTCCCCTTGCGCGGCTTGAAAGCCCATGTGGAGTGCTGCGGATTTGCCTTGGTTGCGTCGGAAGGAAAGCCCTTTGACGGAGGCGTGTGCGGCCGCCAATTCCTGAATGACCTCCCAGGATCGGTCCGACGACCCGTCGTTCACCAACAAGATTTCGTAGTTCAGGCCGTGGGCCGTGCAGACACGGTCGATCCACGCCACCAACTCGGGCAGGGATTCGTCCTCGTTGAAGAGGGGTACGACGCAGGAAAGATCAAGCTTCATCCGACGGGGCAAACAGGGGCTTATTCTTTTTGAAGATGGCGGCAAAGATCGCCCCCAGCACCACATGCACCAACAAAGAACCAAAGAAGGACATCAGCAAACGCAAGGGGCTGAACGGATCCTCGCCTTTTTGCTGCTCCATGCGCGCCAAGGCCTTGTCCACATCTTCCTGGGGGGTGCCCATGGATTCCATCATTTCCACCGCTTTTTCTTGGGCCATGACCTGAACCTGCTCGCTCAACGTGGGGTCAATGACCTTGTACAGCAGCGCATTGAACGCCGTCGTGACCAAGACCAATCCCAGGGCCGCGCCCAACCACACGCCCCACAAATCGCGGAATTCTGCGTAGCCACCGGCAGCTTTTCGCGTTTGCACCAGGGCCCAAATAAAGACACCCCCGTTTAGGACAATCAGGCCCAATCCCAACCACAAGCTCACCAACAATTGGGTGTTGAGCGCATAAACCAGACCGTAAATAGCGGCGTTCAGCAATCCCAAAGGCAAACCCCATTGGGTGAAGGCTTTTTTAGCGGTAGTCATTCCGTTGTTTTCCATTTTCGTGGGTGTTTTTTCTGTTTTTTGATGCTTTAGCTGATACTTTTTCTCTTTTAATGCCCGATTTCCGAAAATTTTTCGGCTCGCCCCTTACGGAACCACCACCTTCACGCTTCCGCTCCAACCGGTTGCTTGCACCGTGTACAGTCCGGAAGGCAAAGGAGCGCTGGTCCAAGATGCTTCTTGGGCGTCTGCACGAACAGTTCCGTTGGCCACCTGCTGCCCCAACACGTTGTATACGCGCACAGCGGTTCCGGGTTGCAACTGGGTCACGGTGAGTCGACGTTGGTTCACGTACCAGCCGATTTGGCTTTTGAGCTGCTCGGACTGCCCCACCGCCAAGCGTCCGCGGATGGGAATTTCCAGGTTGCCCACGGCCGGTTCGTTGGTGAGGACGGTCAAATCTTCGCCGGAAAAATCCACTCCGGCGGGGTACGCCACCACCACTTCCGCCACTTCACCCGGCTGCAAGGCGCCGGGGCTGCCGCCCTTGGCGAAGGACAAGGCGCTGTGGCTCAGGCTCCATCCCAACACGGTAAACACAACATTTCCGGTGTTGGCCACCGCAAACCGACGGTACCTCACGGAGCTGTTGGTGGGCGAAAATTCCAACCTCAGGGTGTCTTCCGTCACGGCTGCGCTCAACACCAGGGTTTTGTAGGTGGTGCCGATCAGGTTGGTGATGCGGTCGTTGAATTGGGGGTAGTCCACAAACGGATTGCGGTTGCCTTGAAGCGAATAAATGGCGTTGTTGCGGGCTTGGTCCTTGGCGATGGGCGGAAACTGCTCGTGCCATTGGCGCAGCAAGGCTTCCTGCGGAGCCACAAAATTGGCGTAGTCCTGGTGGCGCACCACAAAGAACATCAGGGCTCGGGCAGCGTTTCCCTTGTGGGCGTCGCGCGGTTCAAAAACACCGTTGCCCTTTTTGCTGCCGCCCACCTGCCAGGTGGGGGTTCCGGTGACCACCCCAAAAGGCAAATTGCTGCGGTAGGTGTTGGCAGACTCATCCGTGGGGAACAAGTGGTGGATGTCTGACTGCATGGGGTTTGCGGAGCTAAAAAAGCTCTGCGGAAAGGTGTGCTCGCAGTTGAAGTTGTTGGACACGGCTCCGGCGCGGGTGTTGAACGTAGCGATGCGTCCGGTGTAGATGCATTCCACTTGGCCGGCCACGTTGTCGATGGTGCCGTACATGTGGTCCCGCGCGGTGTTGTAACCCAAGGAAAGGGCGTTGGCGGTAGTGATGTTCTTCAGCGCGGTGCGCAGAGGTCCCTCCTCCAGGTTTTCCGTGGCGTTGTAGTAGGCTTTACTGTAGCGTCCTTGGTACACGGCATTCAAAACCACCGGGCCCGACGGATGATTCGTGGGGATGAAAATGGGCGTTCGGTTGACCAGGTTGTGCACCGTGCGCGCCGCCACCAAAATGGGGGCACTATCGCCCGGAGCTACGGCCGTTTGCGGCACGTACACCCGCACCACGGTGTCTCCGTAGAAGGGAAACCGACGCGGCTGTCCCAAAACCACCGGTACCGCCGAGCGGTTGACGTAGTACACGGGAACGGAATCCGGCTGGTTCTCCAGCACCACCCAGTTGGCCGGTCCCAAGGAACCGGTGCCCGGAATGGACTGAGCGCAAACGGAGTAGGATCCTCCAAAGGAAACCGCAGCCATCAAAAGGAGCGCCAGGGTGCTGAGGACGGTTGCCCCGCGGGCGCACGAACGGCAGGAATCGGATGAAGTCATTAAACGTTTGTTTTTCACAGAACGAAAGTAACCCATATCTTTGCACCGGGCAAGGCCATCGACCAGCTCCTCATGAATCCTCCAGGGCGGAAACGCAGCAAAGGCAGTGGGTTGTAGCGGTGTGGTGGTTCTTGCCTTTTTTTGTGCCCTAAAGTTTCGTGGGCCAACGGGAGCTTTGGAAAGGAACCGTCGGGTTAAATTAAAAAAGTACCTTTGCACCGCCGCACGGCGCGGCGCTGTAAAAACCCCCATTGCCCCATGAAATTTTTCATCGACACCGCCAATCTGGACGACATCCGCGAAGCTCAAGACCTCGGCATTCTGGACGGCGTTACCACCAACCCTTCGCTCATGGCGAAAGAAGGAATCGCCGGTCACGACAACGTGATGAAGCACTACAAGGCCATCTGTGATTTGGTGGACGGAGACGTTAGTGCGGAGGTGATCAGCACGGATTTTGACGGCATGGTGCGCGAGGGCGAGCTTCTGGCGCAGCTGGACGAAAAGATTGTGGTGAAAATCCCCATGATCAAGGACGGCATCAAGGCCTGCGCATACTTTTCCGCACAAGGCATCAAAACCAACATGACGTTGGTGTTCTCCCCCGGTCAGGCGCTGTTGGCGGCGAAGGCGGGCGCCACGTACGTGAGCCCCTTTGTGGGTCGTTTGGACGATATTTCGTCCGACGGTTTGGAATTGATTTCTAAAATTCGCCACATCTACGACAACTACGGCTACGAAACCCAAATTTTGGCAGCGTCGGTACGCCACGCCATGCACATCATCAACTGCGCGGAGATCGGTGCAGACGTGATGACGGGCCCGTTCAGCGCCATGTTGTCTTTGCTGAAGCACCCGTTGACGGACAGCGGCTTGGCGCAGTTTTTGGCCGACCACGCCAAGGCAAACGGCGGCAAGTAAGCGTTTATCTCCCGGTATTTGTACAAAGGGCCGCCCCGTTGGGGCGGCCCTTTTTTTGTTGGTGCGCGGGCGGCGGCTCAACCGTGGGGCGGAAGTTCTAACGGGGTCAGCTGTCCGGATGCGGAGGCGTGCTCGGCCGCGCGCCGCAACGCGGCGCGGTCTATTTTGCCCTGGGCGGCAAGCGGCCATTCCGACAGTTCGCCGTTGGATTTGGGGACCCAATGCGGATGTTCGCGCCGGAGTTCGCGCCAGGAGTTGCCAAGCTCGGTCTGCTCGTGGGCCGTCAACGGTTCGGATAGCCAAACCAACCGATCGCCCCAGTGGGGATCTGCCACGGCGGTCAGGAAGCCCCGACCCTCCAGGTTTGGGAGGCGCTGCCCCACCCAGAGCTCCACTTGTTCGGGGAATATTTTGACGCCCGCGCTGTTCAGGGCGCCGTCGAGCCGACCGCACCAAACAAAGCCCGCTCCGTGGGGAAGGACGGCGTCTGTAGTCTCCAATGGCACTTCCCGGCCCAAATGAGGGGCTGCAAAGGTCAAGGGCACGGGCTCCAAGGAGGGGATTTCGGTTGCGGGTTGCGGCCAGACGAGGGAAACCCCGCGCACGGGGGTGTAGATCCAACGTCCGTCCGGGGTGCAGCATTGGGGGCTGTCCGGATCCAATTTCGCCAAGGCGATGTGAGAGGCCGTCTCCGTCATCCCAAACCCCAAGTGGGTTTGTTGCGCCAGGGGCGCGATGCGGCGGGCGTCGGCCGGGGTGCAGTGAGCGCCGCCCAAGAGCAGGATTTTGAACCGATTCGGGTGGTTTTTGGCACCGGCGTGCGTCGCTGCGGATTCCGCCAATGCCAGTGCCTGCTGGGGAACCAACGAGCAAAAATCCCAGGGAGCGCTGGGCGTGTCCCAACCTTCCAACGGGTTGCGCTGCACGGAGGCGAGGTCCACGGTCCCCTGCCCTACCAAGGCGCGGATCAGGACCATAGCTCCGCCAATGCGGGTGGGAGATAGCGCCAGCAAACTGGTGTAGCCCGGGGCCAAGTTCAGGGTGTCCAGGGTGGCGCGGGCGCTGGCGACCAAAAGTTTTTTTGACAGCCGAACCGTCTTGGGCGTTCCGGTGCTGCCGCTGGTGGTAAACTCCAAACGATCCGACGGTCCGTACCAAGCGCTTAAAAACGCTTGGGTTTCTTGAATCAGGTGGGGGTCTGTTTGCGGGTGGATGCGCAGGTTTTCCGGCCACGGGCCGCTGCCCACCTCGGCCGGATACGGCGCGATGTAGTGCAGTTGCTCGCCACGCAATTCGGTCCACGGGGGCAGGTTGTTGGTGTACAATCCTCCGGTTCCCAGTCCTTGAGCGCGCGCCAGAGGAGCGCGGCGCGCCACGTCTTGGGCCACGGCGTTGAGCCCTATGCTCCCTTCCAGGGCGCTGGTGATCCACCACCCCATGCCCCGCGCTTCCGCACGCTCAATCCAGTCTTGGGTTCCGCGCCAACCGCCCACAAAACTGGGCTTCAATACCACATACGGCGGGCGAACCTCGTCCAACAATTCGTTGCGCTCCTCCGGGGTCACCAAGCCAATGAGGCTTTCGTCCAAGGCCACCGGCACGGGCGAGTGCTGGCTCCAATAAGCCAAACCGGCTCGATCGTTGGCCGGCAACGGCTGTTCAATGGAATGCACGCGGAGGTCCGCTAGGGTCCGCAAGACCTCTTCCACGTTGTGTTCGCGAAACGCCCCGTTGGCGTCCACCCGAAGTTCCACATTCTGCCCTTGGGCAGATTGCCTAAAGTCCTGCAGTAGGGCGCGCTCCTCTTCCCACGCCAAGGCGCCAATTTTCATTTTGACGCAAGCGTAGCCCACGCGCAGTTTGTCGTCCAGCGCTTCGCTCATGGCGCAACTGGAGCCCATCCACACGAGTCCGTTGGTGGGAATTCCACGGTCCAAACGCGTCCAGGGGGTGTCCCACAGGTCGGACGGGTGGTGCCCGTTTCGGTTTCGGAAGGCACTGCGCAGGACTTGCTCCGCCGCAAACTGAAGCGACGGCCATCGGGACCACTGTTGGTAAAAAGAATCGGGCACACGTCCCTCCTGCGCCCACACGTCGTCCCACGCCTCGTCCGTCCAGCCGTTCATTTGCTGCACCAGCTCGTCCAGCCGGTCAACGTAGTCC
>CANHXZ010000095.1 GCA_947464785.1 Flavobacteriales bacterium
AAGGCCTGCAACGCCTTTAAAAAGGCCGCGCGGGAGAAGGCGCGGTGGTACTCGCCCAAGCCGTACTTCCAGTGCTTTTGGAACAACTTCCAGGTCCCTGAAAAGCTCAAGGCATCCGCCGTATCGCTCCAATTGAACGACGTTTTGGTGTATCCTTCGCGTTTGAAGGCAAACACGGCGTTGGGACCGCACTCCACGCTGCCGTCGTGCATGCGCGTAAAATGGACGCCCAAAAACGGAAAATTGGGGTCCGGAACGGGATACACCAAGTGGTGCACTTTGTGGCGCGCCGCGGGGGAAAGTTCGTAGTAATCGCCGCGGAAGGGCACAATGCGCACTTCCGTTTCCGCACCGTCAAGACGGGCCAGTCGGTCTGCTTGAAGTCCGCCGCAAAAAACGGCTTTCTGGGCCCAAACGGCTTGACTTGCGTTCGCACCTGTGATTTGGACGCCCCCTTCTGTCTGTGCGGTTTGCACCGCCTGGAAACCGTAAATGACTTTAGATTTCGGTTGCAGCGCCAACGCCGCCTGCAGCAGCGCGTGGGTGGCACCTCGGTAGTCCACAATGCCCGTTTGGGGCACGCGAAGACCCGCAACACCGGCAATGTGCGGTTCCAGCTCCCGTATTCCCGCAGCGTCCAAATCCTCTAAACCGTCGAGACCGTTGGCCTTACCTCGTTCGGCCAATCCGCTCAAACGCTCCGCTTGCTCAACCGTTGTGGCCACCACCACTTTGCCGCACACTTCGTGCGCCACTCCGTGCTCGGCGCAAAAGTCCAGCAATTGCAGGTATCCGTCCCGGCACGTGGTTGCTTTTAAACTGCCCGGCTTGTAGTACAGTCCCGAATGGATGACGCCGGAGTTTCTGCCGGTTTGGTGGAGCGCCCATTCGGACTCCTTTTCCAACAGCACCAAACGCGCATCGGGGAACTTGCGCTGCAACTTGTACAAAGTAGCCGCGCCCACAATTCCCCCACCAACAACAGCAAAATCAAATCGGTCCATGCCGCAAAGGTACGAACGCCTTTGGGGGATGGACCGACTGACAAAACGCCCGGGGGCGCCTTAAGACTTACTGCGGCATGCCGGCCGCAACCCAACGCGCAATTTTACGCTGGTTGCACGCATTCATGGCCCCAGAGGGAGGCATTTGCGACGAACCCACTCCTTTTAAAGCACCGAGTAGATTGCTGTTTTCCACCGCATTCTTGATGCCCAAGTAGGAATCCAGCATCACGTTGCCGTTGACGTTGGGGTACGCATGGCAGCCGACGCATTGTGCTTGGATGATGGCGTTGGCTTCGGCAAACGACGGCGTTGCCGCCGTATCGCACAGGTTGCCGGCACAGTCGGTTTCTTTGGCTCCCTGCTTGATCCATTTGCGGATCAGCTCTTTCTCGGCTGGAGTCAATTGGGGATAGCCGGGAGGAGGCATCATTTTGTCCGGGTCCGTTTCCGTGATGGCCTCCCACAACTCACTGTTGTTCAAGCTCCCTGGGCGCACCTCTTTGCGAATCTGGGCATAGGAATCCAAAACTACCCCGTCCTCGCCGTTGGGCGAATTGTGGCAACCGGGCATGGCGCACTTGCTGGTGATCAGCGGCAAAACCTCGTTTTTGAAGTCTACCGTTCCTGGATCGCAAGGGGACGTAGTATCCGTGGGATTGGGGTCCACGGGGTTGATAGGGTCGTGTTCGCATCCGGTGGAAGCGGACCAAACGATTACCGCCAAGGTTGCGGCAACCAACAAACGAGAAACGGATTTCATAGGACGTCGATTTCTTTCGCCATTTTGGGGGCGCGGTGCGTGAATACACGGGAAAGGTTGAAGCCAAAATACAAGTCGCCTTTGCCCCAGCTTCCCGGGGTCAGCATCATCCACGAGGGATCGTTCATGTAGCGTGCGTTGCTCACGTGGAACTGAAAAACGTGTCCGCCGGTCTCCAAATCCAATCCCACACTCAATGGATCGTAAAAACCATCCGGTCGGTGCATGCGGGCAAAGTACTCTGCCGTCAACGCCATGCGGTCCGTCAACTTGTAGCGTCCGCCCAATCCAACGCCGTATTGGTCGTTGGGGTCGTTGGGAGTGGCCACCAGGTTGAAGTGCACCACCGTTGGGGCCACCTCAAAAGAGAGTTCGTCGGACCATTTGCGGGCCAGAATCAATTGGTGGGTAAACGCCATGCGGTCCGTGAAGTAGTGATTCACTCCGTCGTTGAAATCCGTGGTGTTGAGATTGGTGGAGTGGTAGTACACCGCGCTCAAGGGCATCCCGTCCTCCTTTTGGCGCAAAAAGCGCACCTTGGCAAAGGCGTCGTAGGTTTTATTGCCCGACGACCGTCCCAATCCCAAATTCAGCCAATGCGCAGGAGAATAGCTGTATTCCAAACGCATTTGGGCTACGTCCAGGCCCAGGAAATTGTACAGCGGGCGGTCGTTGATGGTGCCAAAACGGTGGCTGATGATCAACTGCCCTACCCCGGAAGCTGGCAATTCGTTGGTCTGTAAATTGACCACACGCGTTCCTTTGAAGGTTGCCGCCACGGGTGCCTTTTTCACGGGCCCCTGCGCAGCGTCCAACATGCTGAACAAGTCTTCCTGCGCCAAAAGTGGAGCGCTAACGGCAACGAAAAGAGCTAGAAAAAATACGCGCATCAGGACTTCACTAAATCAAACTTGGCCTTCACCGTAACTTCAATTTCTTCGGCAATTTTTGCAAAGACCACGGTGGGGATTTCAATGTTGTAGTCCACGCACTTTACTTTGAATTTGCTGGACAACGAGGGCGCCTTGTCTTTGATCACCACTGTTGCAGGCACCACGATGACCTTGTCTACACCGTGAATGTTCATGGTGCCCTTGAGCTGAGCTGGGTACGTTCCGTCCTTGTCCCAATTCACGGCAGCGGCGTCCGTCAACTTGCCTTTGAACGTGGCTTTGGGGTACTTGTCCGAATGGAGGTAATTTTCGTTGAAATGCTCCTGCATCAGGGCCTTTTCGAAGGTGAACGACTTGATATTCACCTGAAAAGCTACTTCACCCGTAGCTCGATCCCATACCGCAACGGCCGTGCTGGTAGTTGCTTCAATGTCTTCAACCGGTGTGGAAGAAAAGAACCGGATGTAGGTTTCTTTGGCCAAATACCGCTGTGCGGTGGCGCTGAGCGCGGATACCGCTACCAGAGCGGCGAACAAAATGTATTTCATGGGGACGAGTGGATTAATTATTTAAAGCGCCTTGGCGTTTCCAGGTGCGCAATTTTGCTTTTTGACAAGAAGAAAGTGGGCCGGACGGCGGCATGGCCAAGGGGTTGCCCGCCGGCAAATGAACCCGATTGAGCAGGGAGCCGGACGAGGTAGCCGCAGCAATTTGCGCGTGGTTGGTCAGAGACAAACCACCGCTGGGCGATGCGGCTCCGTGGCATCCCGCGCACTGGGCGCTCACAATGGGCTGAATGTCCGCTGCAAACGAAACCGCCGCCGTATCGCAGGTTCCGCCCGTGCCGTACAGGGTTTGGTAGTCGTCGTAGTAACAGGAAGTTGCTACGGTTGCCGCCGACCAAAGGGACAATACGGCAGCAATGCTCCAAAAAATCTTCATGATGCGGTGGGTTGATGTTCTGCAAAGGTATAACGTCGGATCAGAGACCAGAAGTATAGGGCCAACAAAAAGTAGACCACCAGCACCAAAGCCGCCAAACGAAGGTCTCCAGTGGCGTTCTCCAGCCAACCAATGGACGCCATGCCCAAAACCGTCGCCAACTTTTCCGCGATGTCGTAAAAGGAAAAATAAGTCACGTGATCTTCTGCCTCCGGAAGCATTTTTGAATACGTACTTCGCGAAAGACTTTGGAGGCCGCCCATGACCAAGCCGACGGCCGCTCCCAGGGCGTAAAATTGGGCTTCGTGTTGCACGAAGTAGGCTCCCACGCAGACCAACGACCAGCCGATTGCCCCCACAATCAAGGTGGGTATGTTGCCCCACTTGCGGGACATTTTGGAGAACAGCCAGGCACCGGCCATGGCTACGTACTGAATCATCAAAATGGTGGTGATCAGGGCGGACGTGGGCAAGCCCAGGACTTGACTCCCAAACAAAGACGCAATCAAAATGACCGTTTGGACCCCGGCGCTCGCAAAGAAAAATGCCAAGACAAACCGACGCAGCGAGCGGTCCGTCAGCAATTCTGCAACCGAACGGTACAAGGCGCGGTAGGCCGTAGCCGGTTTAGCGGGAGCCTTGGGTGCATCCGAGCGGTGCGCAGCGCCGCGGGGCAAACGCATGAGGGCGTACTCCCCAAACCCCAACCACCAAAGGGCCACCAAAACAAAACTCCACCGAGTAATCAAGGCCGTGGTGGCCTCTGCCCCAAACCACTGCGGATTCTGAACGGCTACCAATACAGCGATGAGCAAAAAACTACTGCCAAAATACCCCATGGCAAAACCGCGGGCACTCAGGGCATCTTGTTCGTCTGGGGCGGCAATTTCCGGCAAGTAGCTGTTGTAGAACACCAAGGAGCCCGCAAAGGAAAAGGAAGCCAAAAACGGCGCAAACAACCCCAACCAAAGGGCGTTGGTGGTGAAGAAAAACATGGAGGCACAGGCCGCTACCCCGGTGTAAACAAAAGTGCGCATGTACGTTCGCTTGTTCCCGGCCACCTCCGCCAAGGCGGCGAGGTAAGGAGCCAATAAGCTGATGCACAGATAAGCGGCTGCTATGGCAAAGGTGTAAGCGGCCGTGGGGCTGACGCTGCCTAAAAAAGCGGACACCTCGGCAGAGTCCATCACGGCTCCGTAGTAAATCGGATAAACCGCGGTGCCCACCACCAAGGTGTACGCCGAATTGGCCCAGTCGTAAAAAACCCATCCGCGTTTGACGCGGTCGTCCGTGCTGTTCATGGACGAAAGGTAAGATTTTAGGCCTGCTCCTGCAATTTAATCAGGTTCAACGCACTGCCTGCGCGGAACCAGCCGATTTGCTGGTCGTTGTAGGTGTGGTTGGCACGGACGGTATCCTGGGAACCGTCGGCATGCTTCAAAACCAGCGTGAGGGGTTTGCCCGGCGCAAAATCCACCAAATCCGCAAAGTCAATGGCGTCGTCCTCGCGGAACAGATCGTAGTCAGCTTCGTTTTGGAAGGTCAGTGCCAACATGCCTTGCTTTTTGAGGTTGGTTTCGTGGATGCGCGCGAAACTCTTCACCAAAATGGCCTTGACGCCCAAATGGCGCGGCTGCATGGCGGCGTGTTCGCGGGAAGAACCTTCGCCGTAGTTCTGGTCGCCCACCACCAAGGTTGGAACCCCAGCGGCCTTGTAGGCGCGTTGGACGGCAGGAACCTCGCCGTAGGCACCGGTGAGTACGTTCTTCACGGTGTTGGTTTCGCCGTTGAACGCATTCACGGCACCGGTTAAGGTGTTGTTGGCGATGTTGTCCAGGTGACCGCGGAAGCGCAACCAAGGGCCGGCCATGGAAATGTGGTCCGTGGTGCACTTGCCTTGTGCTTTGATGAGCAGACGGGCGTCGTGGATGTTCTTGCCATCCCAAGCCGGGAATTCGTCCAGCAATTGCAGACGCTCGGAACCGGGATTGACGGCGACGGAGATGGCGCTGCCGTCCGCTGCTGGGGCTTGGTAGCCGGCGTCCTCAACGGCGTAGCCGCGCGCGGGCAATTCCTCGCCGGTGGGCGGATCCAACAGCACGGCCTCGCCGTTTTTGTTGATCAGCCGGTCCTTCAAGGGATTGAAATCCAATCGGCCCGCAATCGCCAAGGCGGTTACGATTTCTGGAGAAGCTACAAAAGCGTGCGTGTTGGGGTTGCCGTCGGCACGCTTGGAGAAGTTGCGGTTGAAGGAGTGAACAATGGTGTTCTTCTCCCCTTTTTCCGCTCCCGGACGGTTCCACTGACCGATGCAGGGTCCGCACGCATTAGCAAACACTTTGCCCCCGATGGCCTCAAACTCCGCCAACAAACCGTCGCGCTCCGCGGTGTAGCGAACTTGCTCGGACCCGGGGGTCACGGAGTATTCTGACTTCACCTCCAGGTTTTTGGTGGCTGCTTGGTGCGCCACGGAGGCCGCACGCGTCAAATCTTCGTAGGACGAGTTGGTGCAGGAACCGATCAAACCAACCT
>CANHXZ010000096.1 GCA_947464785.1 Flavobacteriales bacterium
AAGCCGGCTGGCTGGTGGGGAAAAAGCGCTTGACCACTTGGCCGTTGCGGTCCACCAAAAACTTGGCGAAATTCCACACGATGGTTCCGCCCAAGATGCCCTTTTGACGCGCTTTGAGGTGTTGGTACACCGGATGGGTGTTGGCGCCGTTGACGTCGATCTTGGCCATCATTGGGAAGGTCACGCCGTAGTTGATGAGGCACCCTTCGGAAATGGCTTGTGCGTTGCCCGGCTCTTGCTGAGCAAACTGGTTGCAGGGAAATCCCAGGATCACCAGGCCGCGGTCCTTGTAGGTGCGGTACAGCGCTTCCAGCCCTTCGTACTGCGGAGTTAGGCCGCACTTGCTGGCGGTGTTGACCACCAAAACCACCTTTCCGCGGAGTTGGTCGAAGGAAAACGGTTGGCCTTGCAGGGTTTCTGCAGACAGGGCGTAGAAGGAGTCTTGGGACATAGTGTTTAAACGCTTGGGACGGGGGATTGTTTCGGTTAATTTTGTGCACTCACCCTACCTGCTGCCCCATGATCGCAACTCCCCCCTGGTTGGAACGCTCCGCTTTGTTGCTGGGGGACGACGCTCTTTCGCGGCTGCAGGCCGCGCACGTGCTGGTGGTGGGCCTTGGGGGTGTGGGGAGTTTTGCGGTGGAATTTCTGGCGCGGTCCGGCGTGGGACGCCTGACCTTGGTGGACGGAGACGTGGTGGATCCCACCAACCGAAACCGGCAGCTGCAAGCGTTGTCCAGCACCCACGGCCAAAAGAAAGCGTGGTTGATGCGGGACCGCGTGTTGGACATCAATCCGGAACTCCAAGTGACGGCCATCGACACGTTTTTGGAGCCGGAAGCCATGCGGGAATTGCTCCTGAGCCAACCGGTGGACTTTGCCCTGGATTGCATCGACTCCGTACAACCCAAACTGAACTTTCTCGTTACGGCCCTCGCCGCGCAAATCCCCTTCGTCAGCGCCATGGGCGCCGGGGGCAAGGTGGACCCCGAGCAAATCAAGGTGGGTCGGCTGGACCGCGTTCAAAACTGCCCGTTTGCGGCCCACGTTCGGAAGCGGCTGCGCAAGGAGTACCAGTTAAAACCCAATTTTCCGTGCGTGCATTCCACGGAACTGCCCAACAAAGAATCCATTGCCCTGACCGACGGCACCAAATTCAAAAAGTCTTACTATGGAACCAGCGCCTGGATTCCCGCGGCCTTTGGGCTGCACGCGGCCGCCTACGCGGTGCGCAAGTTGGCGTCCATCTGATCCCAGCGCACTAAGAACGAGCTTACCCCGCTGGGGGCCGCCAAACTACTGCTATTTGTTGCTCTTTGTGGCGTTGTTCAACCACGCGTACACCAGGCCTGCGATCATCACAATGCCCACAATGCCGGCAACCAGAACGTACGCCTGTCCGCTTTTTTCGTACCAGTACGTCAACGCGCCCAGGTAGGAGAACCACAAGATGGCCCACACGCCCCAGGGCACTTTCACCACGGACTTCTTAACCTTCTCGGCCTTTTCGCGGGTCACCAAACGGTCCAATGCATCCTGCAAATCCTTGCCGTACGCAGGTACCACCTCCATGGTGCCGTCCTCGTTGAGGATGGTCACTTCGTACTTCAAATACTCCGGAAAAGACTCGGAGGTCTTGCGGTACTTTACTTCGACGGCCTTGCGTTTCATGCGGTAGGGGTATTTTTTTTACGTGCGGTGCAAAGGTACGCCCCGACGGTCCGCAACCAAACGCCAAACCTTGCACCAACCCCAAACAGGACCAATTTAAGTTATGGTTAAATCACCAAAAAAAAAAAAAAACCAATCTCAACCCCAATCTATCGTAATATTGCGTTATTACAATAAAGGCAGACCATGGGCGCTACACGAACCGATTTATACTCCGCTAAAGACCTGGAAATCGCAACTTTGGCGAAGGTTTTGGGTCATCCCGCTCGCATTGCAATTGTGCGTCATCTGTTGCGCTGTACCTCTTGCATCACCGGGGATTTGACGGAGGCCGTCGGACTGGCTCAACCCACAGTATCCCAGCACCTTAAGGAATTAAGGGCGGTAGGTTTGTTGCGGGGAACCGTGACGGGGGCGTCCGTGAATTACTGCATCGACCCCATCCGATGGGCGCAAATGACGCAGTTGATGGGGGATTTGTTTGCGGATGGGCCTGTATTGCAGGCGCCGTGCTGCCCAGCGCCTGCGGCGCTGGTGCGCTGGGACGTTTTGGAGCCCATTGCGCAATGGATCGTGAAAAAAGCGACGGTCTCCGGATTTGCAGACGTCGTATTTATTTGCACGCACAATTCCCGACGCAGCCAAATGGCGCAGGCCTGGGCCCACGTCTTGGTGGAGCAGCTGCACCTGCCCCTTCGCGTTTGGTCCGGCGGCACCGAGGCCACCTCGTGCCACCCCAACACCGTTGATGCGCTGGTGCGGGCCGGGTTTTCAGTCGTCGGGCACGGCCAATCTCCGGACGCCGCGATCCTCAGTTACGGGGGCGAGCCGGTGCACCTTTTTTCCAAGCGGTTCGACGACCCCAGCATTGACGCTCAGGACTTTGTGGCGCTCATGACCTGTTCCGACGCCGATGAAAATTGCCCTTTCATCCCGCAAGCCGCCGCGCGCCTCCCCCTCCGCTACGACGACCCCAAGGCGTTCGACGGCACGGACCAAGAGCCCTTTGCGTACGACGCCACCTCCGCCGCCATTGAGGCGGAATTGCGCGCCCTTTTGGGTCGGGTTTCGGACCTTTTGAACGCCTGATTTCGCACCGTTTAACCCCTTAAGCTCGCTTTTCCTCAGGATCGACGGGCCTTGCCGGTCGCAAAAACAAACGCTTATATTAACGCCTCAAAGTACCCATGGTCACCAATCTTAAAAAAACCCGTTTAGGGGTATTGGATCGCTACCTCACCTTCTGGATCTTCTTGGCCATGGCCGTGGGCCTCTTGGTAGGTCGATGGCTTCCGGGGTTTCCGGTTTGGCTGGAGCGCTGGACCGTCGGGACCACCAACATCCCCATTGCCGTGGGTTTAGTGGCCATGCTCTTTCCGCCCCTCGCCAAAGTGGACTACGCCCAGCTGCCGGCCGTCTTTCGCAACACGCGCATACTGGGCACCTCCCTCCTCCTCAACTGGGTGGTGGGGCCCGTTTTGATGTTTTTGCTGGCCCTGCTCTTCTTGCGCGACCAACCCGAATACTTTGCGGGCGTCGTGCTCATTGGGTTGGCCCGATGCATCGCCATGGTCCTCGTTTGGAACGACCTCGCCGAGGGAAGCCGCGAGTACGGCGCGGGGCTGGTGGCCCTCAACAGCCTCTTCCAAGTCTTTGCCTACGCCTTCTACGCCTGGCTCTTCATCACCCAAATTCCCCAATGGCTGGGTTTGCCCGGGGTGGCCCTGGACCTCTCCATCTGGACCGTCGCGGAAAGCGTGGCCCTTTATTTGGGCCTTCCCTTCCTTTTGGGCTGGGGCCTGAGGCGGGTGTCCGTGCGTCTGGTGGGCCTGGAAACGTTCAACCGTCGGGTAGTCCCCGCCATCTCCCCCGTCACCTTGGTGGCCCTGCTGTTCACCATTGTGGTCATGTTTTCCCTCAAAGGCGACGCTGTGCTGGCCCTGCCGCTGGACGTTCTGCGCATTGCGCTCCCGCTGGTGGTGTACTTTGTGGTGATGTTCCTGGTGGGCTTTTGGGTGACCCGACGCCAGGGCGCTCCCTACTCGCAGCAGGCCGCCGTGGCCTTCACGGCCGCCGGCAACAACTTTGAATTGGCCATTGCGGTGGCGGTGGGCGTCTTTGGCGTGCAGTCCGGCCAGGCCTTTGCCGGGGTGGTGGGCCCCCTGGTGGAAGTGCCCGCGTTGATTGCGCTGGTGGCGGTGGCCCGCTGGTTTCAGCGTCTTCCTCCCGCTAAAGCTGCCGCCTAACCCAGTCCCTTAAAGCCAGCGGGTGAAATTTGCGGGGGACGCGTCGTACCTTGACGCAACCAAAACCAAAGCGTCTCCCTATGGGCCAATGCATCTACTGCAACGAATCCGCCGGATGGTTCCGCAAGCGCCACAAAGCCTGCGAATTACTCCACAAAGAAGCGACGTCGGACATCGCCACCTGGACCTTGCAAACGGGTACCAACGGAGGCTCCTTGCGCGAGTTGGCGGCTAAAATCACGACCCGTGGCCAAGAAGGCCACGTCAACGACCGAGCCCGCAGCACGGCCATTGCGTCTGGTTTGGCGCACCTGCTGAACCACTATTTGGAGGACCACGCTTTAAGTGCTGAAGAGGAGGCCAACGTGGAGCGGCTGGTGTCTGAACTGCCGGTAGACCGCAAAATACTGGAGGAATTGGGGTTGGTGGAGCAAGTGGTGAAGGCCTCTTTGGTGCGCAGTTTGCACGAAGGCACCGTTCCGGAACCCAAAATGAAGTGGGACGCGAACCTTCCTTTTTTGTTCCAAAAAAGCGAAAAGCTCCTGTGGGTGTACCCCAAAGCAGAGTATTTGGAGCGCGGAACCCGCACGGAATACCGCGGCAGATCTCAGGGTGTTTCCATCCGCATCGTCAAAGGCGTGTACTACCGAACGGGCGCATTTCGCGGTAATCCGGTGGAGGTGGAAACCCTGAAGAGCTTTGGAACGGGTGTCTTGGCCATCACCACCAAACATTTGTACTTCGGCTCCGAGCAAAAGAGCCTGAAGGTCCCCTATGGAAAATTGGTGTCCATCAACACCTACTCCGACGCCGTGCAGGTTCAAAAGGACGGCGTAAGCAGCAAGCCGCAGATTTTCAAGGGAATCGACGGTTGGTTCGTGGCCAACATTGTGTCCAACTGCACCGAAAACTGATTGAATCGTTTGAAACAACCCGCATGACCCACCCGGAAGTTGACGCCTACTTGGCGGACCTGGACCGCTGGAAAGAAGCGCTGACCGAATTGCGCGCCTTGGTGCTGTCTTGCGGCCTGGAAGAGCACTGGAAGTGGCGCCAACCGTGCTACACGGCCCAAGGCAAGAACGTGCTGATTCTGGGGAATTTCAAGGATTCTTGCGTCCTCAGTTTCTTCAACGGTTCCGCGCTGCGGGACCCCCACGGCTGGTTGGTGAAACCGGGTCCCCACACGCAACACGGTCGGTTCATTCGTTTTACCGACGCCCACACGGTGCGCGAGCGCGCGGACGAACTGCGCGCCTATGTTTTTGAGGCGGCGGATCTGGCGGCGCGCGGCGCCGGAGGCGCCGCGGAAGGCGCTACAACGTCGGCCAGGGGCGCGGCGGGCGCCCTAGAACCGTCGGGCCAAATTGCTCCCCCGGAGGAATTGACGCAAACGTTTGCGGAGGATGAAGTTTACGAAGCGGCCTTTGCGGCCCTGACGCCCGGACGGCAACGCGCGTACCTCATGCACTTTACGGCGTCGGACACCCCAGCCACGCGCCAAACCCGGATCGACCGGCTGCGTCCGAGGATTTTGGCGGGAAAGGGGATGACGGACTGCGTGTGCGGTCTCACGAAAAAACGCCCCGGGTGCGACGGATCGCACCGCGCGCTGGGACCGGACTGGAAGAAGCCGTTTTAAAGCGTTTTCGTCAGGCTTCCCCAGGCGTACGTTGCCCGTTGAGCCATTCCTGCGTTCCTCCGCACAGGGAATAGGCTTCAAAACCGCGGTTGCGCAAAAAAGTGGCGGCCGTTTCGGACCGACCTCCGCCTTTTCCACAGGCGGCAACCACTACCTGATCCGCGGACCACGACCGGGAGACCTCCTCCAGCGAATCCAAGGGACACCACTGCGCCCCGCGAATGTGGGCCCGGTCAAAATCCTCCCAATTGCGCACGTCGATGATCCGAACGAGGGAACGGTTTTGTTCCAAACGTTGGACGGTCCAGCACGCTGGATCTTCTTTGGAGGGGAGCATCATGCGCGTGGGGTTTTGGTTTGAAGGTTTTTTGGCTTTAGCAAAAACGGCGCCGCCGCCACCAAGGTGAGCACGCCCACGCCCACCACCGCGGCGGAAAGTCCAAAGTAATCAGCGGCGTAGCCGCTGGCGATTGCCCCCGCCACGTAGCCCAAATCGCGCACCAACCGAAAG
>CANHXZ010000097.1 GCA_947464785.1 Flavobacteriales bacterium
AATTTTTGCTCGGATTTTCTTGGGGCCAGACGATCAAAACCCGGCCTATGATTTATTAAAAGCTGTTTGATACAGTGCGTCCTCTGATTTGGTTTGGTTGGTAGAGGCCCTTGTGTATTTGGGCGCACTTAGCACAAGGATCTCGGAACCCGGTCGGAAACGACCGGGTTTTTTCTTTTGTACTGGCGGTGAGGGCGGGATTAGCTTCGCTGATCCCGTTGCGGGGGGGCTTCAGAAGCCGAAACCCGCCGTTGCTTCGCACCGGCGTTTTTTTGTTTTTGGAGCTCACCGAAGTAAACTTCGCTCGCTCCGAAAACGAAAAACCCGCAGCTTTCGCTGCGGGTTTCGTCTTTCTGGCGGTGAGGGCGGGATTCGAACCCGCGGTACACTTGCGCGTACGTCAGTTTAGCAAACTGGTGGTTTCAGCCTCTCACCCACCTCACCTTTTACTACCGAACGGCTTGATTCGGAGCCCTGTAAAAATCACGAAAATCCTTACGGGAGTGCAAATATACACCGATTTCGGCAATTAAGAAATTCCACACGCGTCGTACCTTCGCACCAACCCTTATCGAAATCATAAAGCGCATACTGTCATGAAAGAAGTTGTTGTCGTTTCTGCCGTCCGCACCCCCATGGGAAGTTTTGGAGGCGCCTTGTCCTCCGTTTCTGCAACCCAACTGGGCGCTGTAGCCATTCGGGCTGCGGTGGAACGCGCTGGAGTAGATCCCCAATCCATTGACGAAGTATTGATGGGGTGCGTACTGCAGGCTAACTTGGGCCAGGCACCTGCACGGCAGGCCGCTTTGGGCGCTGGCTTGGGCAACAACACCCCCAGCACTACCGTCAACAAGGTGTGCGCCTCAGGCATGAAAGCGGTAATGTTGGGAGCTCAAGCGATTGCGTCCGGCAACGCGGAAATTGTGGTAGCCGGAGGCATGGAAAACATGTCCCAAGTGCCGCATTATTTGGGCACCGGTCGGACCGGAGTGAAATTGGGCAACTTGACTATGATCGACGGTTTGGTCAAAGACGGCTTAACCAATGTGTACGACCAAAACCACATGGGCGTTTGCGCCGATTTGTGCGCGTCGGAGAAAAAATATACCCGCGAACAGCAGGACGCTTTTGCCATTGAAAGCTACGAACGCAGCGCAGCCGCCTGGAACGGGGGTCGATTTGCCGCAGAAGTGGTTCCGGTAGTGGTAAAAGACCGCAAAGGAAACGAAGTGGTAGTGGACCGCGATGAGGAATACACGCAGGTGGACTTTTCAAAAATCCCAGGTTTGCGCCCGGTGTTTCAGAAGGACGGCACCGTAACGGCCGCGAATGCTTCCACCCTCAACGACGGGGCGGCTGCCCTGGTATTGATGAGCCGTGATAAGGCCAATGAATTGGGTATTAAACCGTTGGCCGTAATTCGCGGCTATGCGGATGCTGCACACGAGCCGGAATGGTTTACCACGGCTCCAGCGTTGGCGGTGCCCAAGGCCGTAGCAAAAGCTGGATTGAGCATGGCGGACATTGAGTACTACGAACTCAACGAAGCATTTTCCGTGGTGGGCTTGGTGAACCGAGACCTCATGGGCATTGCTGCCGATCGGTGCAACGTCAACGGTGGAGCCGTTTCTTTGGGGCATCCCCTGGGAGCCAGTGGCGCACGCATTTTGGTGACCTTGATCAACGTTCTGGAGCAAAAAGGAGCGCGCTACGGTGCGGCCGGTATTTGCAACGGCGGTGGAGGTGCATCTGCTCTGGTGCTGGAACGGATGGCGTAATTTTGGCTCGCGTCGATTAACCCAAAGCACCGCATGAAGTTTGGCTTGTGTCCTTTGAGCGTTGTTCCCCTACGGAGCGAACCGAGTCACCGTTCGGAAATGGTGAATCAGATGCTCTTTGGCGAGGCGTGCTCGGTAGTGGACGAACAGGACGAATGGCTACGCATCCGGTTGGCGCACGACGGCTACGAAGGCTGGCTGTTGCGCGTGCAACTGCTTCCTTTGGACGAAGATGCCTACCACGAATACTGCAGCGTTCAGCCTGCTTTGGTAGGAGACACGGTTGAGTTGTTGGAACACGAATCGCGCGCCACCAAGGCGCGAGTTTTGTTGGCCGGAAGCTACTTGCCGGGGTACGACGCGGCGAGCGGACGGGTCACCTTGGGAACGCAAACGTATTTTTTCAACGGTCGGTTGGCGGAGCCTGCGCGGTCCCGCGAGGAATTGTTGCTGCAAGCCTATCTATTCTTGAACGCACCCTACCAATGGGGCGGCCGGTCGCTTTTTGGTTTGGACTGCAGCGGTTTTACCCAGATGGTGTACCGATTGGCGGGCGTTCCCTTGTTGCGGGATGCGTCTCAACAAGCAACTCAAGGAGAAACACTTAGCTTTTTGGAAGAGTCCTTGCCGGGCGATTTGGCCTTTTTTGACAACGAAGAAGGGCGCATCACCCATGTGGGCATTTTGGTGCGTCCGGATCAAATCATTCATTGTTCGGGTCAGGTTCGGCTGGACGGCATTGACCAGCACGGAATCTACAATTTCGAACTCCGGAAGCACACCCATCGCCTGAGACTCATCAAGTCCGTGGTGTCCTTGCCCATTTGACGCGGGCGTCGCTTGGGAGGAGCTGATGGTTGACCCCATTGAAGGGAACCCCGGCTCCTGGTAGGCTCATGAGTTACTGAGGCGGGCGCACGCTTCCCGCAGGTCGCGGTTGTGCGGGGCGCACCGGGCGGGCATTCAATTTTTCGGTTAAAAACTGAACCTCTATTTTCAAGGAATCGACGCGCTTGTTTTGGAGTTGCTCGGCTTGCTGGGCGGCGGCTAAATCCATGCGCAGCAAATCCCGCAAAACGGATTCGCGCTGCACCAAACCCGTCAGGGTGTCTGCCCGTCGGGACTGATTCCGCACCTGCACCAACAAGGAATCGCGTTGTTTGGAGAGGGCGTCAATCGTCGAATCCAATCGAATCACGGCATTTTTCAACAGTCCTTCTTCGCTGGACACCGCCCCAATGCGGGAAACCAGGGTGAGGCTGTCTTGCTCCCAACGAAGGGCACGGGCATGATCCGCCAACCGGTGTTGTTTCGGAACGCACCCCACCAGCAATACGGCGGCCACCGCACAGAGGCCGGCCCAACGAGCCACGTTCCAGGGGGTGCCCAAGTGCATTTCCATAAGGCAAATATAGGCACTACCTTCGGGCATGTTTTTGATCGACGTCCGTTCTCCGTCGGAATTCCAACAGGGCCATGCCCCGGAGGCGGTTTCCCTTCCTTTGTTCGACGATGCCGAACGCCACGCGGTGGGGTTGTGCTTTGCCGAACATGGCCAAGATGCTGCCGTGCGGTTGGGGTTGTCCTTTGTGGGGCCCAAAATGCATTCGCTGGTGGCGTTTGTGGATGAGCTTTGCGGCGCAGCGCGCGAGGTAAGTGTTTACTGCTGGCGCGGCGGCATGCGCAGCGGCTCCGTGGCTTGGCTGCTGGGAACCGCCGGGTATCGGGTAAACCGTTGGGAGGGTGGCTACAAAGCCTACCGCAACAGGGTGTTGGCAGAACTGGAGCGACCCCGCCCCTACCGGGTTCTAACGGGCCACACGGGCGTTGGAAAAACAGAGGCTTTGGCAACGATTGCCGACGCTGGACTGCAGGTACTTGATTTGGAACGATTGGCCAACCACCGCGGCTCCGCCTTTGGGCACGTTGGTTTGGGGGCTCAACCCACGAGCGAACAGTTTGAGAATTACCTGGTTGCTGAATTGGCAACCCTGGATTCCAGCCAACCCATTTGGGTAGAGGACGAATCCCAGTCCATTGGGCGCGTTTGGCTGCAGCCTCATTTTTTCAAACAGCTGCAAAATGCACCTCGTTTGGAATTGGTTCGTTCTGCCGAAGAACGTGCGCAGTTGTTGGCCCGCATTTACGGAGAAGCACCCGCAGATCAATTGAAAAACTCTTTTACCCGACTGGCGCGCAAAATTGGCGGCCAATGGGTACCGGTAGCCCATCAAAAAATTGACGAAGGTCAACTGGCGGAGGCCGCTGCTTTGGCACTGCGCTACTACGACAAAACCTATGCCCACAGCATGGCACGCACGGAAACCACCGTGCAGCAACGATTGGATTTGACCGGTCTTTTGCCGGATCAAGCTCAATCGGCCCTAATGGAGGCCGTGACCGCTTTTTAACCCTTCCCCCATCAAATTCCACCGTGAATCCTATTCAGCCCCAAGAATCCGCGTCCATCCGACTGACCCAGTACAGCAAGGGATCTGGGTGTGGCTGCAAAATGGCTCCCGCCGCCCTGAAAAGTGTGTTGGGTGCGTCGTTTTCCAACAACACCGAAGACCTGAAGCGCGCCTCCCAATCCCTCCTGGTGGGGCACGGTGAGGCGGACGACGCTGCGGTAGTGGACCTGGGCAACGGCACCGGCCTGGTGTGCACCACGGATTTCTTTGGCCCGCTGGTGGACGACGCCTACCAATTTGGCCGGATCGCAGCAACCAACGCCCTTTCAGACGTATACGCCATGGGCGGAAAACCGCTCGTGGCCTTGGCCGTTTTGGGCTGGCCGGTGGACGCTCTTCCCACGGCTCTTGCGGCAGAGGTGCTGCGCGGTGGACGAGACGTGTGTACGGAGGCGGGAATTGCGTTGGGGGGCGGACACAGCGTGGACAATCCAGAGCCCCTATTTGGCTTGGCCGTTACGGGTTTGGTGGATTTAAAGAACTTAAAAAGAAACGGCGGCGCCTTGCCGGGCGACTCCCTGTACCTCACCAAGCCTTTGGGAACGGGCATGGTGGCCTCCGCCATCAAAAAAGGACTGGCAACGCCGGAAGATCTTCAGTGGCTCCTGGACACCGCACAGGCCTCCAATCGATTTGGAGCGGTCTTGGGCACCTTTCCCGGGGTGCATGCCCTCACGGACGTCACCGGATTTGGTTTGGGCGGTCATTTGCTGGAAATGCTGAACGCCAGCGAGGGTACCCGTGCAGAACTGGACTGGTCTTCCCTGCCCACCTTGCCGACGGAACGATTGACGGCCTTGGCTGCTGCTTTCTGCATGCCGCAGAACACCACGCGCAATTTCACCGCAAACGCTGCCGACTTCCCCTCCCTGTCCGGGCCGGAGTTGATGCTCCTTTTTGATCCGCAAACCAGCGGCGGTTTACTGGCTGCCGTCGCTCCCGAAGCAGAGGAGGCCGTAGCGCAAGCTGCCCGGGATGCGAACCAGTTGTGGGTGAAAATTGGGACCGTGCGCGCAGCATCCCCAGACCAAAAACGTGTGGAAATTCTTCGATAACTCGGTTGCGCTGCAGCGCACTTCCTTAGAAATTGATCTCCGTCCGGTCGCTCAGTTTTTGAACCTCGCCGGTGGAAGGCCGATGCCCCAGAACGGCGGGAATGGTTCTGCTGCAGTGGCGAGACCACAAACCGTAGGCGTTGGCACCGGTTTCTTGAACCACCAACCAATCGCCTTCGTGGAGTTCCGGTAATGGGGCGTTGCGCGCGAGGTAGTCGCCCGCAAAGCAAAGAGGTCCGGCCACGTCGTAGGGCTGCAAATGGGTTTTGGTATTGGGGGTGCCGTCGGCATTTAAGGCCAACAAAGGGAACGGACGTGGCGCGGTATACGCGTCGCGGAGGAACAGGTCCGCACCCACGTGGAGGTAGGCCACAGAAGCAGCATCCGTGCGGGGCAATACGTATTCCAACCGACTGACCGTCCAGCCGGCGTGGGCATGGACCCACTGGCCAAATTCCGTATGCCAGGTAAACGGAGACCGCTCCTCTGGGGTGGTGCTTTGAAAAAATTCGTGGGCGTAGCGGCACATGCCGTCCCAGGGCGACGCCGGCAAACCACCGCCAATATCGATCCAGTCCAAAAGCTCCAATCCCAATTTCTGGCGCTCTGCGTTGGCTTCTTGTGCCAATTCCAAAACCAAGCGAATGGCCCTTAGTTGGGCGGGTAAATCAGTAATTTGGGAACCGCTGTGGAGGTGCAGTCCCGAAATAGGGTACGTGCGCA
>CANHXZ010000098.1 GCA_947464785.1 Flavobacteriales bacterium
CACCTAGGACAGCCTTCTGCTCGTATCGTTTTACTGAAGTCTTTTGGCCCGGAAGGACTGGAATTTTTCACCAATTACACCAGCAACAAAGGCTTAGCGATCTCCGATAATCCTTCGGTGGGACTTATGTTTTTTTGGCCCAATCAAGAACGTCAGGTACGCGTTTTGGGCCGCGCGGTGCGATTAACGGCCGCAGAGAACGACGCTTACTTCCAATCGCGGCCCTTAGAAAGTCGGGTAGGAGCGGTGATCTCCCACCAGAGTGCTCCCGTGTCCGATCGCGCAGAATTGGAAAAACGCTTTGCCCAAGAATTGGAGCGAGCGAAAATCCATGGAATTGAATGTCCTGAGCATTGGGGAGGGTACCGGGTGGTTCCCCACCAATGGGAATTTTGGCAGGGTAGACCCAGTCGATTGCACGATCGGCTGGTCTATTCGCTTGTAAACGATGGTTGGAACTTGGAACGACTGAATCCGTGATGAAAAATACCATAAAATTTGCCGTTGTTGGCTGCGGTCGCATCGGAATGCGTCATGTAGAAACCGTATTGAACCACGGCAAGGCCCAATTGGTTGCAACGGTAGATACTGCCAGCCGCAAGGCACTCAACGGTCATGATTTGTCCGACGTGCCTCACTTTTCTTCGCTGGAAGACTTTATTGCTGCGGGCATCGAAGCGGACATCGTCAACATTGCCACGCCAAACGGTTGGCACGCGGAGCAGGCCGTGGCCTTGTTGGCGGCTGGGTACCACGTGCTGATTGAAAAGCCGTTGGCGTTGTCCAAATCGGATGCAGAACACGTTTTGCACACCGCTCTCTCGTGCGGAAAACGGGTATTTGCCGTTATGCAGAACCGATATTCCCCGCCTTCCGAATGGCTGAAAGGCTTGGTGCAGTCCGGCCAGCTGGGATCCATCTACCAAGTTCATTTAAACTGTTTTTGGAATCGGGACGAACGGTACTACCACCCCGGTGGATGGCACGGAACCGCGGATATGGACGGCGGCACCCTTTTCACCCAATTCAGCCACTTTGTGGACATTCTGTACTGGGTTTTTGGCGACTTGACTCCTGTATTTGCCGAATTAGACAATTTCAACCACCAGAGTACCATTGATTTTGAAGATTCGGGTTCCGTGGTTTTCCGCTTGAACCAAGGGGGAATGGGGACGTTGAACTACTCCACAAGCGTTTGGGACGCTAACCTGGAAAGTTCACTTACTGTCATTGCCCAAAACGGAAGCGTTAAAATTGCGGGGCAGTACATGAACGAGGTGGTGCACTGCCACGTGAAGGATTATACCTTACCGGAACTGCTCCCCAGCAATCCACCCAACGATTATGGCGGATACAAAGGTTCCGCATTCAATCACCCGTTCGTCATTCAGAATTGCATCGACGTGTTGAACGGGGAGGGGGCCATCGGAACCAATGCCCTGGAAGGAATGAAAGTGGTGGACATCATTGAACAAATCTACCGAATAGCACGCTTTCAGAAGAACTAAACGCTTCTCTGAAATTTGTGCCAAAAAATAAGGGCCGCCCTTTTGGGACGGCCCTTGGCTTTTCTCGTTGCAGAGAATTACAGCTTGGCGCTCAATTCAGCACCTGGCTTAAACTTGGCAACGTTCTTAGCAGCAATGCTGATGGTTTTGCCAGTCTGTGGGTTGCGGCCTTCACGGGCAGCGCGCTTAGACACAGAGAAGGTACCGAATCCAACCAAGGAAACGCGACCACCGCTTGCCAAAGTGCTGGCAACGCTATCGGTCATAGATTCCAAAGCTTTTTTCGCTTGGGCCTTGGTGATACCTGCTTCTGCAGCAATTGCATCAATGAGTTCTGCTTTGTTCATTTTGGGTGATTTTTTGAGTTAATAGTTCGTTCACACGTTCACAAATATAGCCGTTTCCACAATCCGTGCAACCATTTGCTACTTTTTTACACAATTTCGTAAAATCCCTGTAAAGACAAGCCCCGCAAGAATTCTACAACGCTCATGGGACGCTTTCCAGGCCACTGAATTGCCTCAAGTTCCAAAGCACCCTCGACTCCTTCAATCCACCAGCGATTGCCTTCAATTCTGTGACGGGGGTTAGTATTAAATTTATTGTCTAAGTAATTACACTTAAGTATTTTAAATTCAATAATTTGTTCTAACTTTATTCGGGTTAAAAATCCGGGGAAAGGAGACATTCCGCGGTAGGCATTGTACCAGTTGAGCGCAGGTAATTCCAGGGGAAGGAACTGATGTTCACGGTTGATTTTTGGCGCTTTCCATTCAGAATCTACGACTTGCGGTGTGGGAGTAAGGGTAAGGGACTCCAGCTCATCCAATGTTTGAACGGCCAATTTACTGCCCATTTTTTGCAGCCGCCGGTACAATTCTCCCGTCGTCTCGTCCTTTCCGACCTCCGTTTTTTCCTGCAGCAGCAAGGCACCAGTGTCTATTTTGTCGTCCAAAAGGAAGGTTGTCACACCGGTTTCAGGCATCCCGTGGTAAACCGCCCAATGGATCGGGGCTGCTCCACGAAAGTCCGGAAGGAGGGAAGCATGAACATTGAAGGTTCCGAAAGGTGGGAGGGACCAAACGGATTTGGGAAGCATTCGAAAGGCAACCACCACAAAACAATCCGCATGCAAAGCACTCAACTGCTCTATAAAGGACGCATCGCGCAGGGAGCTGGGCTGATAGACGGGTATGGAATGTTCCATGGCCCATTCCTTCACGGCGGAAACGCGCAATTGCAAACCGCGTCCGGCAGGCTTGTCCGGAGCGGTTACTGCAGCAAGTACTTCGTGCTTTCCGCAGGTGCGTATTTCTTCTGCTGTGGCAACAGCGAACTCAGGCGTTCCAAAAAAAACGATGCGCATGCAGATTCTGTGATTAATTGATTAGCAAAAGTACTCGCCGCGGTCGTTGCGCTTCCACCAACCTTCGGTGGTGCCCTGCCGCAGCAATGCCGCCAGATGCTCGTGATCAACGCCTTCCCATTCTTCAACCAAAGTTTGCGCCGTTGCTGGAGACAAACTTAGCCGACGCTTGAGTACCGAACGCGTAGAGCGCTCGCTTTTCGTTTTACATCGGTCGCACTGACCACACGGAGTCGTCTCGGTTTCTCCAAAATAATGAAGCAAGTTCTCAAACCGACAGCCGTCTGCAGCAAAGTAGCGTTCCACCGCTTCCCTTTTTTCGCGGAGTCGGGCCAACCAAGCCTCCAAATTTGCCCGTGGGAAGGAGAGGTGTCCTTCCGATTCGCGGTAGTGGTTCCAGTGAATATGAGCTCGGCCCGGGGCCGCATGAAATTCCACCAAGTTCAGATGGTGAAGTTTTCGCAACAGAGCCTCAACTTGCGCGGCCTGCATGTTCAACCACCGCCCCAAATCACGGGTGGAAATGGATTGATCTACCTGCCCAACTCCGGGATAGTGCCTGGCCAAATGGCTCAACAACGGTTCGGCCCAAGGCAGATCGTCCATGGCCTCTATAAGCGAGCTGCCCATCTTCAACAACCGTACTTTACTGGTTCGATCCCATCCGTCGGTAAAGGAAAAGGCGCCCATTCGCTCAAAAAAAGCACCTGCCGCCAATACCTTGGCCAAGGGCCAGTTAAGGAGCTTGGCCGCGCGCTCAGCGTCAAAGGCATGAGAAAGATGACCTTGCCCCACCGCTACTTGGCCTTGGCTGGCCACCGTTCGGTAGAAGGCCAAGGCTTCCTCCCACTGTATTTCTTGCGCTTGCGCTCGTCTGCGCAACGACTGAACACTCCCAGAACTGAAGAAGGAAGCGGCTACTGCGGGCTCGCCGTCCCGGCCTCCACGACCCACTTCCTGGTAGTATGCCTCCAAGCTTTCCGGCATGTCCCAATGGACGACGGTCCGCACATTGCCTTTGTCAATCCCCATCCCAAACGCCGTAGTGGCTACCATGGTGGGTGGATTTTCTTCCATCCATTGACGCTGCCGAATGCTGCGATCCGCTGCGGCATAGCCGGCGTGGTACGCCACCGCCGGTACTCCAAGACGAGATAGGGAGGAGGCGCCTGATTCTGCTTGTTTTCGACTCCGAACGTACACAATGTTAGCTCCGGATGACTTCTGGAGCAACAAGGCCGCATCCGCGTCCGGCCGTTCCGACGTTTGCACCTCCAGAATCAGGTTGGGTCTGAAAAAACTCTGCCGAAACACGGAAGCATCTGAAATGCCCAGTTGCAAACAAATGTCCTCCAAAACTTGGGGCGTTGCAGATGCAGTGAGTGCCAAAACAGGGACTTGCGGCAGCGCCTCCATCAACAACCGGATTTTCAAGAACGACGGTCTAAAATCATGGCCCCACTGCGAAACGCAGTGCGCCTCGTCCACCGCAATCAAGGAAACACCCGAACGCGTTAACTTCTCAACAAAGTTTCCGGATGCTAGTCGTTCTGGAGAAACATACAAAAACCGAATTAACCCCTGTTTGGCTTGCGCCAACGCGGTATTCATGCCCGCATCGGTGGTCCCTGCGGGTAGGGTTGCCGCACCTATCCCCAACGACTGCAAACGTTCCACCTGATCGTTCATCAAGCTGATCAAGGGGGAAACTACCACCGTCAGTCCCGGCAAAACCAATCCAGGTACCTGAAAACAAAGGGATTTACCTCCGCCGGTAGGCAGGAGGGCCACCGTTGATTTGCCTGCCAAAACGGATTCAGCAATTTCGCGCTGCAGCGGCCGAAACTGGGGATAGCCCCAAACTTCTTGCAGGACGTGAATCAGTGGATCCATTCCAAATCAGCGCGATGCGCTCAGCCCTAAGGATTGTTCTACAAATAAAACACGCTCCTCCACGGGCCCAAACGGGACCTCAATGGGTTCGTAGCCAAAGTGACGGTACGTGGCCATCAAATTGGCGTGCACCTCTTCCACATGTTCAAACGTTTCCCATCGCTCTTGGTCCACGGTATAAATTTCACGCCAAGGTGGAGTGATGAAGATTCTGCCGTACGCTGATTTCTCGCAGACCGAAATCCAATCCGAATTCCAATCACTGGGATTTGGCCCGTAGTATGCCAAAGAATCCATAGGGGTTCGGTCGTAAAAAACCACCTGGGCGGTTTTGCCTCCGTCCAGGAAATGTTCCCATCGCTTCTGCACGACGGCGTCGGTGAATGCATCCAAGTTATCCCAAGGCAATACATCCGATCCAGCAGCAATGGATTCCTGGATTAATTGCCGGCTGTATTCGTGGTGTACGGCGTACTTGCGGCGCTCCAAGGCTTCAATCAAGGTGGTTTTACCCGTCCCAGCTGCTCCGGAAAGGGCTATGCGGTGAAGTGGCGGATTTGGTCGGAACTTTGTACTCATGGAGAACTATCGGGATAAGCTTCGGGAACAATTGGAGCAAAACTACACATGGCCTACCGTATACATGTTTAAATTCATCGTGCCGGCGGAAAATGGTACCATTGCACGGGTGCAGAATTTATTCAATACCGGTCAGGCGGAGGTGACCTTGCGGCCATCGTCCACCGGTAAGTTCGTGAGCATCACGGCCGTAGAAATGATGCTGAGCGTTGAATCTGTGCTGGAACGTTATGCTGAAGCGGAGGGGATACCGGGGCTGATTTCCCTTTAAACCGTGGGCTCGGAAGATTCGGCGGTGTCTACCCCGGATGCCTCATTCCCGGACGGTTCGCTGCTGACCTCCCACACCAAGGCGTCACCGCTCTCGTTGGGACCGGACATGCGTACGGTTTGCCCGGAGTGGATGGTTCCAACAACTATTCCTTCGGCAATAGGATCTTCTACGTATTTCTGAATGGCGCGCGCCAGGGGACGGGCACCAAATTTGGGGTCGTATCCTTTCTCGGCCAAGAAATCTATTGCCGCATCCTCAAGTACCAAAGGATAGTTCAAATCCTTCATTCGGTTCAACAAAGACTTTAA
>CANHXZ010000099.1 GCA_947464785.1 Flavobacteriales bacterium
TGTTCGGAATGAAACAGTTGGCCCAGCAACGGGGCGCCCCAGTACAGCGCGGCGCTGAGCACCACTCCGGTGGCCAACACAAACGAAAACGCCGCGGTCACCACCGCGTTCTGCTTCTTTTTCTTGCCTTTTCGGGCCAAAACTTCCCGCACCACAATCCCGTCCCAACCCCAGCGATTCAAGGCGCTGGCCAGGGAAAGGATGGTGAAAGCCAGCTCAAACGAACCGTAGCCCTCTTTGCCGTATTCACGCACCAGCAGAAAGACAAAGGCGTACCCGGAGAGGGCCCCCAGCACTTTGACCGCGAGCACCAAAGCACTCCCGCGCAACAAACGCTCCCAATGCGGGGGGATTTTCCGTTTCGCCATCGGTGCAAAGGTCTTACTTTTGAATGGATGAACCGCAGACTTCGCATTGCCGTCAACGGGCGCTGGCTCTTGACCTCCGGATTGGACGGAACCGGTTGGTACACGCGTGCGCTGCTGGAGCGCTTAATGGCGCAGCATCCGGAAGTGGAATGGCACGTTTTGGTGGACCGACGGTCCTCCGCCTCGTGGGATTTCCTCTCCAACGCCACCGTGCACGTGCTGCCGCCCCCCGCACGCCATTGGACCCTTTGGCACCTGTGGAACCGCGCGGCGGTTCCCGCCGCCTTAAAACGCATCCAACCGGACGTCTACTGGTCTCCAGACGGCATGCTGCCCCTACGCGGATCCATACCCTTGGTGGGCACCGTCCACGACCTCGGCTTTGTGCACCGTCCGCAGGACTTGGGGCGGGTGTTGGGCGCCTACTACCGATGGATGTACCGCAGCAGCGTTCGTCAGGCCGACGCCCTCTTGACCGTGAGCGAAACCACGCGAACCGACGTCCACCGTACCTACGGCTATCCTTTGGCCCAACTCCACACCGCGTACAACGCACCGCAGCGCGCCTTTGCACCCCTATCACCGGACGAAGCGCATTCCGCCCGCGCCCGCTGGACCAATGGCCGGCCCTACTTTTTGGCCGTGGGCTCCTTCACCCCCCGGAAAAATCTGGCCCTGCTGCTGGAAGCGTTTGATCGCTTCAAAAAAAAGACCGGTTCCAACCACGAACTGGTGCTGGTGGGAGACTCCCTGCACGCGGACCCCGCCTTTGACAAAGCCCTGAAAAACACCCAGCACCGGTCTTCCGTGGTGTTCCCCGGCCGGGCCAAATCCGACGCCCTGCAGTCGTTGCTGGGCGCGGCGGAAGCCCTCTGTTTCCCCAGTTTCTTTGAGGGTTTTGGCATTCCTTTGGTGGAAGCGTTCCAAGCCGGAACGCCCGTCATCAGCAGCTCCGCCTCCTGCATGCCGGAAATTGTTGGCGACGCCGGCTGGCTGGTGGATCCCCATTCCGCCACGGATTGGGCAAATGCCCTGGAGCGTGCGACCACGCTTCCCCTATCCGAGCGCCAATCCCTTGTGGAGCGCGGCTTGCGCCGCGCCGCAGACTTTTCGTGGGAACGCTCCGCGGAGACCGTCTTCAACGTTTTGAGCCGTGCGGCAAGCCGGAGTTGACGAAGCCGGACGGGGCTGCTTGGCCGGCCCCGTGGTGGCCGCTGCCGTGGTGCTCCCTCCGGGCTACGCCTTGGAAGGACTGACGGACTCCAAAAAACTGAGCGCTGCTCAGCGTGCCCGCCTGCGGGCGCGCCTGGAAGCCGAACTCCCCCCCGGCTCCTGGGCCATCGGCTCCGCCTCCCCGGAAGAAATAGACGAGCGCAACATCCTGCGCGCCACCTACTTGGCCATGCACCGCGCCGTCGCCCAACTCCACCCCGTGCCCACAGACCTGCTGGTGGACGGCAACCGGTTTGCCCCCTACCCCAACATCCCGCACCGGTGCGAAGTGAAGGGAGATGCCCGATTTGCCTGCATTTCCGCCGCCAGCATCTTTGCCAAAACCGAGCGCGACGCCCTCATGGAACGCGCCCACGAACAGTTTCCCACCTACGGATGGAACGTCAACAAGGGCTACCCCACGGACGCCCACCGCAAGGCCCTGGAAGCGCACGGAGAAAGCCCCCACCACCGCAAAACCTTCCGGTGGAAACCCGTTCAGATGAAACTATTTTCCGCACTGTTGCTGGCGTTGATCCTGGTTGGCTGCGCCTCCAACAACCCCACGACGCCCTACGAACGCGCCGTTCCGGCACAGAGTCTGCTGGCCCTGCCCTGGAACCAAGAAATGCACCAAGAACGCAACCAATCCGCCGCCTGGCGCCGTTGGGAGCGCACAGACGCCTCCGATTCCTTGGCCGCCACGTGGCTGGACTCCGCCCAAACCGACGCGCAAGGTCGGTTGGTGTGGCACCGAACCGGAGCTCAGGGCACCGGGTGGCTTTGGCTGGGGGACCGTCGGGATTTTGATGCCTGGCGCACCAAAAGTTCTTCCCGCCCGGGAGCGCAACCCACCAGCAAGGCCTACGCGGGCGGAACGGTGTGGAACCTGGGTACGGACAAAATCCCCCTCTATTTGGGCGAGAAAAACGACTTGGTGGCGCTGTCCGCGCACGAAACCTTGATCGACGAGGCCTTCCGGCAGTTGGACGTGGAAGAGCCCCAGTACGCACCGCATTTCGCAAACGCAGGGTGGGACCTCGACCAAGGATTTTCCCTCCTGCCCGACAACACCCTGGGTACCGGCAAACCGAATGGACCGATGGAATTGACCCGTTTGGATTCGTTGCGCACCCCCTGGGAAGGCTGGCGCGCAACCGCCGCACACGTTTGGGACCGGTTGGACCGGGGCCAAACCCTGCCCGCTCCCGGACGTTTGCCCTGGACGCTGTGGTTGGCCCCGGAATGGACCCGTGTGCAGCTGGAAGCCGTCGACGGATCCTCAGATTCGGTTCGCATGATCGGTTGCACCTGGTGCAGACCCCTCCCCGGACGAGAATCGGGGTACTGGTGGGGCGAGGTTCAAGGCATCCACCAAGGCCTTCCCGTGCGCGGATGGCTGTTGAGCGCTCCGGACTCCACCACCGCCTGGGACCAACGGAAACACGGCAACCGGTGGGTGCACGCAGCCCCCTCCGCCCTGGTGCGCGCCACCCCCACCGCCACCGTCTGGGCCTCCAGCGAGGAAGAATTGCGCATCTTGGTTCAGGCCCTCCGTGCTCCGCAAATTCCGTTCGACGACGCCCCCCAAAAGTGCCACTCCTTTGGCCTCCGTCGGCTCAACGACTCCGCCCTCCCCCTTTGGGTGCAGTGGGTAGAACACACCCCCGACGAACTCCAATTCACCGTCTGGGCCGGCACGCTAAAAGGAAGCGAAGAAGAATAAGCGTTTCCTAAACGTTTGATAGCGGTTCGATTCCGCTCGGGGCTACTACTTAATGATTATCAACGTGTTAGGTTGATAGTTCGGGTCATTCAACTGAGTTCAAATTACCCGGATGGAGCAAAAGTTGGAGCAAACTTTGAGTGATGAGCCGGCGAGAAAGTGACAATTGCACTTTTCTTGGGGGTTCTGTTTGAATTTGGGCGGAGTTCGGCAGACGATTTGGGAGGGTCGAATACAATTTCACTGTAGATGGCTGCTGGAAACGACACAAATTCCAACTTGCTGTTTTCAAAAGTGGGACTTGTTCAGAGTTTATCTAACTTGATACTTTGGTTTTGAGCGAAGAACGTTTGAATCCCCGTTTCACCGGATCACATTTCAGTATCCTTGATGAGTGGCAAAATATCGATTGATTTTTTTAGGGCGTAAAAGGGTAATGACTTTATTAATTCATTAGCCTTTGCTTCATCGATATTCTTTAGAATAAGGACAGCGCCATTTCTAGTTGGTCTCAGAAATAGCTGTTCTAATATCCCTTCCTTTTTCCATTGCGCTACTACGTTTCGCTCATGTTTCAGTATCTCTGGAAAATTACTTGGAAGATTTTCCATATCGATTGTAAGTATAACAAGTATTCTGTTCATTGGCTTAGTTGTTTAAAAATGGATAATCAATATAACCTTGGTCCTTGCCTCCGTACATGGTAGCTCTATCGGCTTGATTCAATTCAGCGTTTAGTTCAAATCGCTTCGGCAAATCCGGATTGGCTAAAAACAAGGTGCCATAAGAAATCATTTTTGCGATGCCTTTTTGCAGCTCTGCTTCACCGGTTTCACGGGTATAGCCACAATTGGCGATCACTGGATGAATAGATATTTTTCCAAAAGTCTCAATCGTATCTACTGGATATTGAGGAAATTTATCGGCAGGGAATGGCACCTTCATTAGGTGTACATAAGATAAAGGCAACTTATTTAAGTGCTCGATAAGTGATGTAAACTGCTCTACAGGTTGTTGATGCGTTATATTATTGTAGGTGCTTGTTGGCGATAACCGTATAGCCGCTTTGTTCTCACCTATAGTTGAAACGATTTCCTGCATCACTTCCAACACAAAACGATTTCTGTTTTCTACACTTCCGCCATAATCATCATTACGATGATTAGAGCTGTCGGCTAAAAACTGATTGGGTAGATAGCCAAATGCAGCATGAAGTTCTACACCGTCAAATCCAGCTTCCATGGCATTGACAGCAGCTTGTTTAAAATCCACTACAATTTGTTTTATTTCTTCAAGTGTCAGAGCTCTCGGGGTTTCATAATCTTTCATTCCTTCCATGGTGAAATGTTGTTGACCTTGAATACCAATGGCTGAGGGAGCAAACGGTAATTCTCCATTCTTTACTAATGAATGTCCAACACGCCCAGTGTGCCAAAGCTGCGCGTAGATAGTGCCTCCTTTTTCGTGCACCGCTTGAGTTACTTTTTTCCATGCGCTAATTTGTTCTTGGGTATATAGCCCTGGTGTTAATGGGCTACCGGTAGCTTGCTTACTAATGTTGATGGCCTCGCTGATGATTAGTCCTGCACTGGCTCTTTGCGTGTAATACAAAATGGTGGACTCACCAACCACTCCTTCCATGTTGGCTCTAGATCTTGTCATTGGTGCCATAGCCATACTGTTATTTAGTATCGCATTACCCATTTTTATCTGTTCTAATAGTATCATTTTCTTTGTGTTTTTGAAATTCAGTTGCAAACTTAAGTTTATTACTTTACTTTTGAAAGTAGTTACATTATTGTATAGTAGTGACCTTAAGTAAAGCAATGAATAAAATCAGTATGTTATGAAAAAAAATAATAATGAAAAAACTCAAAAAGCATGTTCTTTAAAGGATGTATTGGATGTGATTGGCGGAAAATGGGCAATGCCAATCATTTATAATTTATCGAAAGGCAAAATGCGTTTCAAAGAAATCGAGAGAACAGTGGAGGGGATAAATACCAGGATGCTAGTGAAGGAATTGAAGAATTTAGAAGCCAACGGAATTATCACACGGGAAGTTTTCGCAACAGTGCCACCCACTGTTGAATATGCGCTCACAAAAAAAGGAGATAAATTATTGCCCAGTATAAAATCTTTACATCAATGGGGACAGGAGTATGCGGTTTAAGAGCAACCAGTAATCAGAAGTGCTTAATTGTTTGATCTATATTCCAAAGGTGTTTTGCCAGTCTTTTGCTTAAATAATCTGCTGAAGTATTGTGGATATTCAAATCCTAATGAATAGGCAACGGTGACTGCAGAATTCAAACCCGGCATAAAAAGACTTCAATTTCTAAAGTTACAGTAACTCCAATTTCTATCACGCACAAGTCCAGCAATTTTGAATTCCTAGCGTTTCCAGCAGCCATCTACAGTAATCCTGTAGATATGGTAGTGTCCAATTTTGTCTGACTATTTGAGTTTACTGATCGTTTACAGTCATTCCACCTACAGTACCAAGTCACTGTTTGGCTCAGAAGTCCTTGGCAAGGTGGCCTTAGGCACCAAGGCTTTCAACCACGGTTTCGTTTGTTGGGACCTGACTTTCCTCCACAAAGTGTAAAA